>NZ_JBEXYF010000004.1:0-277488 GCF_040630775.1 Nocardia sp. NPDC005745 | reverse complement strand
GGTGAAAGAGCCGGAACCAAATAAAACATTTGGCACTGACATTCATCGACACACTATTGAGTTCTCAAAGAACACACGCACACACATCCAACCCGGCCTGAACCGAACCTTCTGTGAGGCAACTTTCCCAGTCTAAGCAAGCAGCCCACCGAAGTCAAGACTATCGGATGATCCACATTGCACTGAGCTACCAGGCGCTCCTCGTACTACCTCGTTTCCCGGTCCTGCTCGGCGTCTCCGCCTCGCTTCGGCTCCGGGTCGGTGTCCGTGTCGCTCTGACTTGGATAAAGTTACGCGGCGGAAAACGCTACGTCAAATCGCCTGTCCAGCGCGTCTTTTCGCAGGTCAGGGATGCGCCGGTGGGCGTGCGACCGGCGGAATGACACAAATGTGATTCAGGCCACGACAAGATCGTTTCGATGCTCGATCTCGATTGGACCGCACCACGACCATGCCCGCGTCGTTCTGGGTGATGAGGACATCGGTGATGTGGTGTCCGACCGGATTCGCGTCGCCGAGCGCGAGCGCCGCTTCTCGGAGGGCGGTTACGCCGCGTACTGCCACTCATCGCGGGACGGCAGCCGCACGAAGCAATTTCGCGCCGAGGGCGGCGAGGAGATCTCGCATCTCGGCGGGTTCGACGACCTCGAAGTCCAGGTCCAGGTGGGCGATGCGCAGTGCGGTCCACTCCAGGGAATCGGCCGAGGTGCGCAGCAGGCAGGTGTGCGCATCCAGCGGTTCGATCTCCTCCGCGCGCACGCGGAACGCGTCGGCGAGGGTCTCGGCGCCCGCGTGCACGCGCAGGACCACGCGGCGGACCGGCCTGGTGCGGGCCAATTGGCTGGTGACGAAGGTCGCCGCGTCCTCGGCGGGCAGCGCGCGGACCGCGCACCGTATTCCGGTGGGCTGCGGAGACGTCAGCCGATCCACCCGGAAGGTGCGCCAATCCGCGCGATCGACGTCCCATGCGACCAGGTACCAGCGGCGGCCGGCGGAGACCAGACTGTGCGGTTCGGTGAGGCGGCCGGTTTCCGCGTCGGCCTTGTCCCGGTAGCGGAAGCGGATCCGTTCGCTGTCGCGCGCGGCGGCGGCCAAGGCGACGAGCACCTCGGGATCGACCATCGGACCGGCCGGGGGCCCGCCGAGCGAGACGGTGGTGGTGTCTATCGCGTCGACCCGGCGGCGCAATCGCGACGGCAGCACCTGCTGCAGCTTCACCAGGGCGCGGGCAGCCGATTCCTCGATACCCACGATCGCGCCCTGCGCCGCGCCACGCAGCCCGAGGGTGATCGCGACCGCCTCCTCGTCGTCGAGCAGCAGCGGCGGCAGCGCGGCGCCCGCTTCCAGGCGGTATCCGCCTATCGCGCCGAGGCAGGCGACCACGGGATATTCCAGCTCGCGCAGGCGCTCCACATCCCGGCGCACCGTCCGCACGGTGACCCCGAGCCGCGCGGCCAGCTCCGGACCGCTCCATTCGCGGCGGGTTTGCAGCAGCGACAGCAGCTGGAGCAGGCGCGCGGCGGTCTGGGTCACAGGTTCCAGTATGGCCGAGAAGGAGGACAGAACCTGACCTCATCAGCTCCTAGCGTGAGGCTCGTGCATGCTCATCGAGACACCATCAGGATCGTCGGGGCCAGGGAGAACAACCTCCGGGACGTGTCGCTGACGATCCCCAAGGGCAAGATCGTGGTCTTCACCGGCGTCTCCGGTTCGGGTAAGTCGTCGCTCGTCTTCGGGACCGTGGCGGTCGAATCGCAGCGGCAGCTCAACGAGACCTTCACCTGGTTCATTCGCAACCGGCTGCCCAAGTACGAGCGGCCGGAGGCGGACGCGATCGACAATCTCGCGCCCGCCGTCGTCGTCGATCAGAAGCCGATCGGCGGCAATTCCCGTTCCACCGTGGGGACCATGACGGATATCCAGTCGATCATCCGCGTGCTGTTCTCCCGGCACAGCGTGCCGAGCGCGGGCGAGGCGACGCGCTATTCGTTCAACGACCCGCTGGGCATGTGCCCCGCGTGCGGCGGTCTGGGCCATGTGGTGCGCCCCGATCTGGGCAAGCTCATCGATACCGGCAAATCGCTGAACGAGGGAGCCATCACCTTCGGTCCGTTCGCGGTCGGAACCTTCCAATGGCAGCTCTACGCCGAGTCGGGACTGTTCGACCCGGACAAGCCACTGCGGGACTTCTCCACGCAGGAGTGGCAGTTGTTCCTGCACGGCAAGGGGTTCCGGGTGCCGCGCAAGAACCGGAACGGATCTGCGGGGAACAACGCCTACGAGGGTCTGCTGGAGCGGTTCGACCGCCTCTACGTCAAGCGCGATCTCACCGCGTTGTCGGACAGGAATCGCGCGGCCGCCCGCGCCGTGGTCACCGAGGAGATCTGCCCGGACTGCGTGGGCGCCCGGCTCAACGCCGACGCGCTGGCGAGCCGGATCGATGGCCTCGGCATCGCCGACTACGGCAGGCTGGAAATCACCGATCTCATCGAGGTGCTCGCGCGGCTGGACGATCCGGTGGCTCGGCCGATCGCGCGGGCGGCTATCGGGCGGTTGCGCAGGATCGAGGAGGTCGGGCTCGGCTACCTGTCGCTCGATCGGGAAACCGCGACCCTCTCCGGCGGCGAGGCGCAGCGCCTGAAGGTGGTCCGGCATCTGGGCTCCAGCCTCACCGGTATGACCTACATCTTCGACGAGCCCAGCGTCGGCATGCATCCGCGCGACGTGGGGCGGCTGAACACTCTGCTGAGCCGGCTGCGCGACAAGGGGAACACCGTCCTGGTGGTGGAGCACTCCCCCGACGTCATCGACGTCGCCGACCATGTGGTCGACATGGGGCCGGGGGCCGGTTCGCGCGGCGGGCGGGTCGTGTTCCAAGGCACGGTCGATCAGCTCCGGACCGCGCCGACGGCGACCGGCGCGGGATTGCGCCGGGCGCGGCGGGTGAAGGACGACGTCCGCGAGCCGACGGGATGGCTGACCGTCACCGATGCCGACGCCTACAACCTGAAGAGCCTCACCGCGCGGTTTCCGACGGGCGTGCTCACGGCGGTGACCGGCGTGGCGGGTTCCGGGAAGAGCACGCTGGTTTCCGGCGCGTTCGTCGCCGCGCATCCGAAGGTCATCGCGGTGGACCAAGCGGCGATCGCCGCCTCCCGGCGCTCCAGCCCGGCCACCTATCTCGGTATCATGGACCCGCTGCGTCAGCTCTTCGCCAAGCGGCACGGTGTGCGGCCCGGCTTGTTCAGTTTCAACTCCGACGGCGCCTGCGGCGAATGCGACGGCGCGGGAGTGATCTTCACCGACCTGGCGTACATGGATCCGGTCACCACGGTGTGCCGGGCCTGCCACGGACGCAGGTATCGCCCGGAAGCGCTCGCCTACGAGATTCGCGGGGCGTCGATCGCCGACGTCCTGGAGATGCCCGCCGAGGAGGCGCTGGAGTTCTGGTCCGGAGACGGAGACCGGCGCGTGCTCACGCCGTTGCGGGCGCTGCTCGACGTCGGTCTCGGCTATCTCACCCTCGGCCGCGCGCTGACGTCGCTGTCCGGCGGCGAGCGCCAGCGCATCAAGCTGGCCGATCATCTCCAGCGGCGCACCGGATCCGGTATCTATGTGCTCGACGAGCCGACCACCGGACTGCACATGGCCGACGTCGACACGCTGGTCGGGCTGCTGGACCGGCTGGTCGACGCGGGCAACACGGTGATCGTCATCGAACACGATCTCGACGTCGTCGCCCGGGCCGACTGGGTGATCGATCTCGGACCGGACGGCGGAAAGCACGGCGGCGAAATAGTTTTCGCCGGCACCCCAGCGGCCCTGCTGGCGGACGACCGGTCGCTGACCGCGGAATACCTGCGGCGCAGCGTCGGCGTCAGCGCCTGACCGCCCCGCGGGAAAGTCATAGCGTCATCGCACGGATCTCGGCTGCCGAAGCATCGAGCAGCCGAGTTCCATCGGACCGATACCGCACAGGGACGTCTACCGCGGCGGCATCATGAACCTATGACGACACGGGAGGTGGTCCGGGCGGGAGCTTTCGCGCGGATCTACGACCCGGGCGTCGGCGAACCGGAAGCCTGGTACATCAACGATCACACGATCGTCCGCGACGACGCCGGGCGCTGGCACCTCTTCGGCATCACCCACCCGGAGCCCGCCGACCCGTTCGACGAGACCGAGTTCGCCCACGCCACCGCGGACCGGCTGCACGGGCCCTGGACCACGCGCGAGCGTGCGTTGCTGGTGGATCGGAACTACGGCGAAACGCATCTGTGGGCGCCTTACGTGGTCGGCGCCCACGAGCGGTACTACATGTTCTACGCGGCGGGCGGAGCCGACCGCACCGCCGCGGCGATGAACCTGGCGACGTCGCGCGATCTCTTCCGATGGACCCGCTCGCCCGCGGGCCCGCTGTTCCGCGACGGATACGACGCTCGCGACCCGATGGTGGTGCGCGTGGGCGACCAATGGGTGATGTATTACTGCGCGACCAGCGCCCCGACGGGCGGTCATCACGTCGTCGCCTATCGCACCAGTACCGACCTCGTGCACTGGGGTGAGCGCCACATCGCGTACACGGACCCGACCAAAGGCACCGAGGCGGGCAACACCGAATCGCCTTACGTCCTGCGGCACGACGGATGGTGGTACCTGTTCATCGGCCCGCGCCCGCATTACATCGGCACCGACGTCTTCCGCAGCGACAGTCCTTTCCGCTTCCGCATCGGAGACAAGGTCGGCCACATCGCGGCGCACGCCGCGGAAGTGATCGGCGCGGACGGCCGCTGGTGGATCACCAGTGCGGGCTGGGGCCGGGGCGGCGTCCATCTGGCGCCGCTCGACTTTCCGCAGTCGCGCGTGGTCAAAACGGTTCCGCGCTAAGCGGTCCGAAGCACGGGGCCGAGCGCGAATTCGGCGAAAGGCGTCTCCGGGCTCGGTCGCGGCTGGTATCTGTTGATCGAGTCGAACTCTCCGATCACCCCACCTACGGGAGGGACCGGCATGGCCCGTATCGGCGTTATCAGTGTTTCCGATGGCCGCGACTATGTGCATGCGGGCATCGCCGATTTCATCGCCTCCACCGAGGATCGGCTGGTGGCCGCGCTGGCGGCGGCCGGACACGATGTGGTCCGCGGCGCGGCGCCGATCAGCGACAACGCGCTGGCTACGTCGGTGGCGCGCACCGTCGCGGCGGCGGGCGTCGATCTGACCGTCCTGCACTATGCCGTCTGGGCGTTCCCGCATTTCACCATGCTCGCGGCGGGCGCCATCCCCGGGCCGCTGCTGCTGCTGTCGAATATCGACCCGGTGCAGCCCGGGATGGTCGGCATGCTCGCCGCGGGCGGCGCACTGGATCAGATCGGGCGCGGGCACAGCAGGCTGTGGGGTGATCCGTCCGATCCCGAGCTCGTCGAGGCCATCGGCGTGCGGGCGCGGGCCGCGGCCGCCGTATCGGGCTTGCGCGGTTCGACATTCGGGCGCTTCGGCGGGCGGCCGATGGGCATGAACACCGCGGTCGCCAATACCGATCAGTGGCAGCGGCAGTTCGGCATCGACGTCGAGGAAATCGATCAGTGGGAGATCGTGCGGCGCGCCGAACTGGCCGACGCGGGCGAGGCGCGGGCCGCACGTGAGTGGCTGGAGCGGCACACCGCGGGCGTGCACTACGACGGGGCGAAGCTCACCCCGCAATTACTGGAACGCCAGATCCGGTCCTATCTGGCGGTACGCGAATTGATCGCCGAATGGCGGCTGGACTTCTCGGGAATCAAGGGGCAGCCCGAACTCACCCAGTATTTCGCCACCATGGACGTCACCGAGGCGTTCCTCAACGATCCCTACGACTGGAACGGCCCGAAGGAACCGCACGTCTGCGCCACCGAGGCGGACATGGACGGCGCGCTGACCATGCAACTGCTCAAGCGGATCGCGGGCACCCCGGTGCTGTTCGCCGACGTCCGGCACTATCACGCCGATCGCGACATCTGGGACCTCTGCAATTCCGGCCAGCACGCCACCTGGTTCGCCGCGCGCAGCGCCGATCCCGCCGAGAACCTGGCGAAAGTGCACCTGTATCCGGAGGTCTTCTTCTTTCCCGCCGGCGGCGCATCGGTGCACCATCTGGCCGCCCCGGGCCGGATGACCCTCGCGCGGCTGACCCGGCTCGACGGCGACTACCGCATGCAGCTGATGCTCGGCGAGTTCGAGCACTACGACCAGCAGACCAACGAGGCGCTGATGAAGCAGTCGACCCGGGAGTGGCCACACGCGTTCGCCCGGCTGGACGCGCGCGCCGAGGACTTCCTGAACCGCTTCGGGGCCAACCACATCCACGCGGTGCCCGGCGACCACCGGGCGGCCGTCCGCGCGACGTGCGAGTTGCTCGACGTCACGGTGGACGAGTTCACGCGGTGACGATGTTCCTCGGCATCGACATCGGGACCGCGAGTTCCAAAGGCGTGCTCACCGATGCCCGCGGCACGATTCTCGCCAGGGCCGAGCGGGCGCACGAGGTTTCCATGCCGCACCCCGGATGGGTCGAGCACGACGCGGAGACGGTGTGGTGGGCCGACTTCGTCGCACTCGCCCGTGACCTGGTGGCGGCGGCCGACGGCGCCACGCTCGACGGTCTGGCGGTATCCGGCATCGGTCCGTGCCTGCTGCCCGCCGACGCCCAGGGCAGGCCGCTGCGCCCCGCCATCCTCTACGGGGTCGACACCAGGGCCGGGGCCGAGATCGACGAGCTGAACGAGGAATTCGGCGCGCGGGCCGTGCTCGACCGCGCCGGATCGCCACTGACCAGCCAGGCCGTCGGCCCGAAGGCGCGGTGGCTGGCCCGGCACGAGCCGGACGTCGCCGCACGCACCGAGCTGCTGCTGATGGCGAGCTCTTTCCTGGTGTACCGGCTCACCGGCCGGTACGTCTTGGACCACCAATCGGCCAGTCAGTGCGTACCGCTGTACGACCTGCGCGAACGCGCGTGGGCGACGGACTGGGCCGAGCGGATCGTGCCGGGCTGGACCCTGCCGGAGCTGGCCTGGCCCACCGAGATCGTGGGCCGGGTGAGCGCGGACGCGGCGGCCGCGACGGGCCTTCCGGCCGGGCTGCCGGTCACCACCGGGACCATCGACGCCTGGGCCGAGGCGGCCAGCGTCGGCGTCCGCGCCCCGGGCGACGCGATGATCATGTACGGCACCACGATGTTCCTGGTGCAGGTGCTCACCGACCCGCGTCCGCATCCCGGTCTCTGGGGCACCTGCGGCACCTGGCCGGACACATACACCCTCGCCGCGGGTATGGCCACCTCCGGCGCGGTCACCGACTGGCTGCGCAAACTCGTGGGCGGCGAGTTCGCCGACCTGGTCGTCGCGGCCGCGGACGTGCCGGCGGGCAGCAGAGGGCTGCTCGTGCTGCCCTATTTCGCCGGTGAGCGCACTCCCCTGTTCGACCCGGACGCGCGTGGCATCGTCGCGGGACTCACCCTCGGGCACGGCCGGGCCGAGCTCTACCGCGCAGTACTGGAGGGCATCGCCTACGGCGTGCGGCACAATCTCGAGGCCATGACCGAAGCCGGTGGGCGGGCGGCGCGCTTGGTCGCCGTGGGCGGTGGCACCAAAGGCGGGCTGTGGACCCGGATCGTCTCCGATGTCACCGGGCTGCCCCAGCAGCTGCCCGCCGAGACCGTCGGCGCGAGCCTCGGTGACGCTCTGCTCGCCGCCGAGGCCGCCGGAGTCGACACCTCCGCGTGGAATCCGGTCGTCGACACGGTGCTGCCTCGTCCCGAACGCGTCGCGAAATACGAGAAGTACTACCGGCATTACCGGGATCTCTACGATCGCACGACGGATATCGCGCATTTCCTCGCGGCCGAACAGCGCCGTGCGGGTGCGTCTTCCTGAACGCCCGTACGACGATGCCGAGTCGGTTCGCGGAACGATACGAGGATTTCATGCCCACGATCACTCTGACCCAGGACAATTTCGACTCCGTCGTCGCATCACATTCCATCGTGCTCGTGGATTGGTGGGCCGGATGGTGCGGGCCGTGCCGGCATTTCGCTCCGATGTACGAGTCGTCGGCGCGGCGGCATCCGCAGATCGTGCACGGCAAGGTCGACACCGAAGCGGAAGCGGCCTTGACCGCCACCGCGCGGGTGACCCGGTATCCGACGTTGATGGCGTTCCGGGACGGCGTGCTGGTCTACTCCGCGGCGGGCGCTCTGGAACCGGACGCGCTGGAAGATCTGGTGCAGCAGATTCTGTGGCTCGACATGGATCGGGTTCGCCGGGAACTCGCCCAGCGAGCCGACGCCGAGCAACCGGCCGCGGCCGGCGGGCCGGGCTCCGCGCGCAGGGCCGGGCTCGCGCCCACCGCGCCCCGATACGGGTGGCCGGGATTGTGACCGCGCCGGGCGGAGAACTGTGGCGGCTGGACGGCGCGCGAACGCGGTCGGTCAGCGCCGAGAACCCGACGGGAGCGCCCGGCGCGGGCGCGCGGGCGACCGACGGCACCGGAGCACACGCGGCCCGGCTGCTGGGCCCGGGATGGAAGATCTCGCCTTCGATCGCGCTCGCCCACGGGGAGACCGCCACGCTGGCCGACGTTTCCGGCCCCGGCGTGTTCAGGCATTTCTGGCTGACCACCGAACGTTCCGTCCTTCGCGCACTGACACTGCGGATGACCTGGGACGACGCGCCGCGGCCCGCGATCGAGGCACCGCTCGGCGACTTCTTCTGCAACGGATGGGGCGAGACGGCCCTGCTGAGTTCGGAGATGGTGGTGGTCGCGCCCGCGGGCGGCCTGAACAGCTACTGGCCCATGCCGTTCCGGCACCGAGCGCGCATCACGCTGGAGAATCGTTGCGGCCGTGAGGTTCCGGTGTACTACCAGGCGACCTTCACCGAAGAGGACGTGCCGGACGACGCGGGGTATCTGCACACGCGGTGGACGCGGACGACCGGCTTGGGCAGTCCGGCCGTGCACACGATTCTCGACACGGTGCCCGGGCCCGGCCGATACGTCGGCACCTACCTCGCCATCCGCCCGGGCGCGCCGGGATGGTGGGGCGAGGGCGAAGTCAAGTTCTTCCTCGACGGGGACGCCGAGCATCCCACGATTTGCGGAACGGGCACCGAGGACTATTTCGGCGGCGCCTGGAACTTCGACCTCGACGGGATGTATCGGACGTATTCCACGCCGTATCTCGGCCTGCACCAGGTGCTGCCGCCGGAGCAGATCTATCGACCCGATCAGCGGTTCGGCATGTACCGCTGGCACGTGCGGGATCCGATCTGTTTCGAACACGAACTGCGCGTCACCGTGCAGGCCCTCGGATGGCAGGACGCGCAGACCTATCTTCCGTTGGAGGACGCCGAGGTGGCGACCACCGCTTGGTGGTATCAGGCCTGATCGGGGTCGTCCGGATTCGAGGGGAAGTCCAGCGCGAGGAGTTCGTCGGCGCGTGCCAGCGCCGCGTCCATGCCCGCGGTGAGATCGTCCATCACGCTCAGGCCGTCGAGCAATCCGGCGAGTTCGTCCTGCACGGCGCGCAGTTCCGCGATCGCCGGATCGATCGGGAACCATGCGACGGACTCGCGCCACCACGGATCGTCGGACAGCCAAGACCACAGCACATCGCGGACCAGCACCGGGTCGGAGGTGTACATCTGGAAGGACTCCGTCGCCGAACCGGCCCGGTGCTCGAGCTCGTAGAGGCCGTCGGGCAGCAACTCGGCGCGGATCTCGTGCTGGTCGGCGCGGCTGAGCTCGAGGATCGCGTGTTCCGGCCCGGCCGGTTCGCCGAGCAGGTCGCCGAGCGCGTCCTCGGTCAATTCCGGCAGGTGCGTCCCGTCTCCCGTGCGGATGCGCACCTCGGTGGGGTCGATGCTCACCGCGACAGTCTGCCCGATCCCGCGGCCGAATACCCGAAATGCGCCGGTGCGGGACGGATCGGGTGCAAGGTGGTCGGTATGGGAGTGCGCGAGACGATCGAGGCCGGATGACGACGGTCGCGGGAGTCGACAGTTCCACCCAGTCGTGCAAGGTCGTCGTCTGCGACGCGGACAGCGGCGAGATTCTCGGGCGGGGGCAGGCGCCGCACCCGGAAGGGACCGAGGTCGCCCCGGATGCCTGGTGGGACGCGCTGCGCGCGGCGGGCTCGGGATTGCTCGAGCATGTCGACGCGATCGCCGTCGCGGGGCAGCAGCACGGCTTGGTCGCCTTGGACGCCGCAGGCGTTCCGGTGCGGGACGCGTTGCTGTGGAACGACGTTCGTTCCGCCGGCGCGGCGGAGGAATTGATCGCCGACCTCGGCGGGCCGCAAGCTTGGGCCGACGCGGTGGGCAGCGTGCCGGTGGCGGCCCTGACCGTCGCCAAGCTGCGCTGGCTGGCCGACCACGAGCCGGAACTCGCCGACCGCACCGCGCACGTCCTGCTGCCCCACGACTACTTGACCTGGCGGCTGCGCGGCGGCCGACGAGGACGCATCCCCGAGCCGACCACCGACCGGGGCGACGCATCCGGCACCGGCTACTGGTCGCCCGCCTTCGGCAGATATCGGGAAGATCTGCTCACCCTGGCCTCGCGCGGTCGCAGCCCGGCCCTGCCCCGGGTCCTCGGCCCGGACGAGTCCGCCGGACGGACGCCGTCGGGCACACTCGTGGCCGCCGGAACGGGCGACAACGCCGGGGCCGCGCTGGGGTTGGGCATCGCGGAAGGCGACGTGGTGGTCTCGCTCGGCACCAGCGGGACGGTCTTCGCTCGCGCGGGCCGCCCCGCCGCCGACCCCGGCGGCGCTGTCGCCGGGTTCGCGGACGCCACCGGCGCGTTCCTGCCGCTGGTGTGCACGCTCAACGCCGCGCGCGTGCTGACCTCGACCGCCGATCTGCTCGGCGTGGACCTGCCCACACTCGAATCACTCGCCGCGCGGGCGCCCGCGGGCGCGGACGGCGTGGTCCTGCTGCCCTATCTCGCCGGTGAACGCACACCCAACCTTCCGCACGCCGCGGGCAGCCTGCATGGTTTACGGCCGGAGGCCATGCGCCCGGCCACGGTGGCCCGGGCCGCCTTCGAGGGTGTGCTGTGTCATCTCGCCGACGCGCTCGACCATCTCACCGGTATCGGGGTGACGCCGCGGCGCGTGCTGCTCATCGGCGGCGGCGCGCGCTCACGACTGATCGCGCTGATCGCCGCGCAGGTCTTCGGCGTCACGGTGACGATCCCGGAACCAGCCGAGTACGTCGCGCTCGGCGCGGCCCGGCAAGCGGCATGGGCGCTGAGCGGCGCGTCCCGGCCGCCGTCCTGGCCTGCGCGCTCGGTCGCGGAGATTCCGGCACCGGCCGACGCCGCGACCGGGCGGGAGATCCGCGCCGAGTACCGGCGGGCACGCCGGGCCCTCTACGGCTGACCACGGTCTTCGTCGCGAAACCAGTCCGCCGGACTCGTCCGCCCTCGATCCGGGAACCTCGCGTGCCCCGGTTCTCGGGCCGCCGATTTTCGTCGCTGAGTGGCGCCTCGACGGCGTGAGGGGTTTGATCACCCTCGTCGAAGAGAGGTGGACGAATGACCGAGACCCAGGTGCGAAGGGCGGTGACGGCGGAACGGACGGAACTCGCCGAACTCTTGGCCGGGCTGGATGCCGCGAGCTGGGATGCGCCGACCCTGTGCGCGGGCTGGCGGGTACGCGAAGTAGTCGCGCACATCACCATGCCGTATCGCCTGTCGAGCGCGCGATTCACGCTGGGGATGCTCGCGGCGTTCGGCAACTTCAACCGTATGGCCGACCGCACCGCCCGGGAGGACGCCGCCACGCTCAGCACGGCGGATCTGCTGAAATCGCTGTGGGACAACGTCGATCACCCCTGGCGGCCGCCGGGCGGCGGGCTTTCCAACGCGTTGAGCCACGATGTGATCCACGGGCTCGACATCACCGTGGCGCTGGGGCTGGACCGCCGGGTGCCCGAGGACCGGATGCGCATGGTCTTGGACACGATCGAGCCCAGGACCGCCAAGCTGTTCGGCGCCAAACTCGGCGGCGTCGAACTGCGCGCCGACGACCTGGACTTCCGTTACGGCTCCGGCACGGTGCTGTCGGGCCGCGCCCAGGACCTGCTGCTCGTGTTGTGCGGGCGCAAGCTGCCCGCCGGATACCTGCGAGGCGAACCCGCCGAGCGGTTCACCGCGACCGGCTGATCCCAGACGGCGCTCACCTGCCTGGTGCGGCCAGTCCGCGCAGGTAGGAAGCGGTTTGGTCGTCGGCTGGAAAGTACGCCTCGACGGCGACCTCGTCGAGCGTGATGTCGAAGGCCGCGCCGAAGGTCGTGATCGTGCTGAAGAACGACAGTTCCGCGTCACGGTGACGCAACCGGATCGGCAACGTGATTTCCGCCGGGTCGCTGTCCGCACTGCCCGGGGAGCCATAGGACCGCAACTCCTCGTATAGCGCGGCCAGTCCGGGATCCCCGGTCGCCATGACCTGGCGGGCCAGCCGGGGCAGGAGGAAGGCCCGGACCTGGTCGAGGTTGCGCAGCCGGGGCGCGAAGCCGCCGGGGTGCAGACCGAGCCGCATCATGTTGATCGGCGGTTCGAGCAGGTCCGGATCCACGTCGTCGAAGAACACGCCCACGCAGTCGTTGACCTGCACCAGATTCCAGCGCTGGTCCACCGCCAGCGCTGGATACGGTTCGTGTAGATGCAGGACCCGCTGCACGGCGTCGCGGGCGCGCCGCAAGGCGGGGTCGGTCCAGTCGCGGCGCCGGAACTCGGGAGCGTGCCCCGCGGCGATCAGCACGCGATTGCGCTCGCGCAGCGGGATATCCAGCTGTTCGGCCAGGTGCAGCACCATGGATCGGCTGGGTATCGTGCGGCCGGTCTCGACGAAGCTGACGTGCCGGGCGGACACGTCCGCCTGGATGGCCAGATCGAGCTGGCTCAGCTTCCGCCGTTGCCGCCACTCCCGCAGCAGCTCGCCGACCGGTCGATCACCGTTCACCTGCCCAGTATCCCGACGACCGGGT
This sequence comes from Nocardia sp. NPDC005745, assembly GCF_040630775.1. Taxonomy (NCBI): domain Bacteria; kingdom Bacillati; phylum Actinomycetota; class Actinomycetes; order Mycobacteriales; family Nocardiaceae; genus Nocardia; species Nocardia sp. NPDC005745. The sequence continues at coordinate 264,469 of NZ_JBEXYF010000004.1, read as the reverse complement.
CATACCCGCCATTACCTGCCATGTAATCGACACCCCGGTTCACCCGCTGTCAGTCTCGGCTGCATGACGAACGACCACACGGCACTGCGCAACAAGGAACTGGCCATGCGGGGCTTCGCGGAATTCGCGGCGGGCAACATAGACGCGCTGCGGACGCTGCTGCACGACGACTTCCTCGAGCACAGCCCCGGAAACCCCTCGGGTAAGGACGCTTTCCTCGAGTTCATCGCACAGGCACCCGTGGCCGGATCGACGCTGGAGCTCGCGCGGGTGATCGCCGACGACGAGTACGTGGTCATGCACTATCGCATGATCCTGCCCGGCGAAACGGAGCCCGACCAGGCGGTCGTCGATATCTGGAGAATGGTCGACGGGAAGATCGTCGAGCACTGGGACGTCATGCAACCGGTGCCAGAACCCGTGCAGATACCGCACGGCATGTTCTGACGACAGAAATCCGGGTGCTCGGCCGATCGAAGCGGGGACATGGTCGAGCCTGACGCGGATCGCGCCACCGGACCGGATCGAGGTGCCGGACCGGCCGAGCACCTCGATCGGGTCACCAGCGCGGGACCGACCGCGTCAGACGATCATCTTCGTGCCGAGCGTCCGGCGGCGCGCACAACCGCTGCCAGCGCTGCCGCCACGGCGGATTCGGCTCGGCCGCACGACCATCCGGTGTGTGCACCGCTGCGGTACTCCAGGTAGGCGAGAGCGGATCTGGCGTCGTCGTCTGCGCCGATCGACTGCTCGGTCAGTCCGAGTACCTCGATCGGGCATCCGGCGTCGGACAGCGCCTCGGCCAGCACCGCGAGCGGGTCGCCCGGACGCAGTGTGCGGTGGGTGACCCCGTCAACGCCCAGCGTGATCTCGGTGCTCGTCTCGTCGTCGCTGGTGCGCCAGTCTTTCAAGGCCAGCCACGACGGATCGTCGAAATAGCTCGCCTCGAACAGATCACGCAGTTCGGCGGCGGTGACCTCGGCGCCGGTGTCGTCGGCGAGCGCTTGGACGCGCCGGGCGAAATCGATCTGCAGGCGCCGCGGCAGGTCCATGCCGTACTCGGTGTGCAGCAGGTAGGCGATGCCGCCCTTACCGGACTGCGAATTGACCCGGATCACCGCGTCGTAGCTGCGGCCGAGGTCGGCGGGATCGATGGGCAGATAGGGCACCTGCCAGTCGAGCGCGCGCTCCGCGATGCCCGTCGCGGCGGAGCGGGCGCGATGCTCGGCCATTCCCTTCTTGATCGCGTCCTGATGGGTGCCGGAAAACGCGGTGTGCACCAGGTCGCCGACGTACGGGTGGCGTTCGTGAATCGGTATGCGCGTGCAGTATTCGACGGTGCGCCGGATCTCGTCGATGTCGGAGAAGTCGATCATCGGATCGACGCCTTGCGCGTGCAGGTTCAGCGCCAGCGTGGCGATGTCGACATTGCCGGTGCGCTCGCCGTTGCCGAAGACGCAGCCCTCGACGCGTTGCGCGCCCGCGAGCACCGCCAGCTCGGCGCACGCCACGCCGGTACCGCGATCGTTGTGCGGGTGCACCGAGAGGATGACGCTGTCGCGGCGGGCCAGATTGCGATGCATGTACTCGATCTGGTCGGCGTAGACATTCGGGGTGGCGACCTCGACGGTGGCGGGCAGGTTCAGGATGACCGGCCTGTGCGCGGTGGCGTCCCACAAGGTCGTCATCCGGTCGCAGATGTCGAGCACGTAGTCGGGCTCGGTCAAATTGAACACCTCGGGTGAGAACTCGAACCGGACGTTCGGCAGGTCCCCGGCGCAGTCCAGCACGGCGCGGCCGCCGTCGAGGATCAGCTCGCGCAGCGCGGCACGGTCCTTGCCGAGCACGACGTCACGCCAAGCGGGAGCGGTGGCGGTGTACAGGTGGATCACCACGTCGTTGGTGATGCCGCGGATCGAGGCGACGGTGCGCTCGATGAGATCGCGGCGGGCGGGGGTGAAGACGACGATGGTGACGTCCTCGGGCGCGAGATCGTCTTCGGAGATGAGCCGGACGAAGTCGAAGTCGGTCTGCGACGCAGACGGGTAGCCGACCTCGATCTCCTTGTAGCCCATGGCGATCAGGAGTTCGAAGAAGCGCCGCTTGCGCGCCGGGTCCATCGGCTCGGCGAGTGCCTGGTTGCCGTCGCGCAGGTCGACCGGCACCCACAGCGGGGCTCGGGTGATCCTCGCGTCGGGCCACTGCCGCCGGGTGAGCGGGACCTCGACGCGCTGGTAGATGTCGCGGTAGCGGTGCGAGGGCATTCGGGAGTGCCGCTGGCGATTCCACTCCGGGGCCCGATCCGGTATGTCGCCCGAGGGGGTATCGATGGTGGGGAAAGCGCTGGTCATGGGTCTGCTTCCTGGCCGTTGCGGCCGTCACGACGAGAGGTGACCGGCCACGACGAAGCCCCACGGCGGGGGGCCGGTCGTTCAGGCCCCGCCGTGGCGGCTAAGCAGAAGCATGGTGCGCATGATGGCTAGACTGTACACGACTCCTCAGACAAGTAGAGAGGTACCGATGATCTCGCAGGTACGGCGTCATCCGCTGGCCGCGCAGGCGGCCGAGGTGCTCCTGGCCCGCATCCAGGCGGGCGAATGGTCGTTGGGTCACCGTCTGCCCGGTGAGACCACGCTGGCCGCACAGCTCGGCGTCGGCCGCTCGACGCTGCGGGAAGCCATTCGCGAACTGGCCGGGAAAGGCGTGCTGGACAGCCGCCAGGGCGCGGGCGTCTTCGTGACCGCGCTGCAGGCGACCGAGGAGTGGGACACGGTGCTGCGCCGCGCCACCATCGCCTCGGTGATCGAAGCGCGCATCGCCATCGAGGCCGAGGCCGCCGCCCTAGCCGCCCAGCGGCGGACCCCCGCCGACCTGCGGGCCATTCGCCGTACGCTGGCCGCGCGCGAGGCGCACGGCGAGCCGGTGGCCGAACACGTCGACGCCGATATGGCGTTCCACCGGGCGGTGCTCGTGGCCGCCCACAACGACGTGCTGACCCAGTTGTTCGACAGCTTCCTGCCGCGATTGCGCCTGGCGATGATCGACATGCTGAAGATCCGCCCGGTGCCCTCGGAACCGGCCGATCACGCCGCGCACCAACACCTGGCCGACGCGATAGCCGCCCGCGATCCCGCCGCCGCCGCTGAGTACAGCCGTGCCCACCTGACCACCTTGAAAGAGGCTTTCACGTGACCGAACCGGTGCTCGAACTGACCGACGTGACCTTCCGCCGCGACGGCAAGAAGATCATCAACGGGATCTCGCTGACCGTGCGCGCGGGCGAACGCTGGGCCCTGCTCGGCCCCAACGGCGCGGGCAAGAGCACGCTGCTCGGCTTCTGCGGCGCGGTCACCTTCCCGACCTCGGGGTCGGTCCGTGTGCTCGGCGCGGAACTCGGGCGCGTCGAGTTGCAGCGGCTGCGCCGGGGTATCGGTCAGGTGAACCCGCGCCACCCGCTGCGCTCCGCGCTGACCATCCGCGAGGTCGTGCTGACCGGCTTGACCGCGACCATCGACACCCCCATGCGCTGGACGCCGACAGCCGACCAGCGCGACCGGGCCGACACGATGATCGACACGGTCGGACTGACCGGAAAGGCGGACGAGCTCTGGCCCACGCTGAGCCAGGGTGAGCGCGGCCGCACGCTCATCGCCCGAGCGCTGATCGCGCAGCCGCGGCTGCTGCTGTTCGACGAACCGTCCACCGGATTGGATGTCGCCGCCCGCGAACAACTCCTGGACACCCTCGACACCCTGGACCGAACGCACCCCGACGTCGCCTCCATCCTGGTCACCCACCACCTGGAGGAACTTCCCAGCACGACGACCCACGCACTGCTCATCGCCGACGGTCACGCCGTCGCGTCGGGTCCGGCCCTGCGAACGATCACCACCGAGAACGTCACCGCGGCGTTCGCGCACCCGGTGGAAGTCCGCCACGACGACGGCCGCTGGACCGCGCGGGCGGCACGCAAACCCACCGCATGGCCGGCGCGCTAACCCCATAGACACTCGCCCGTCCAGAGGAGCCCGTCGGGCCGCACCACGGTGGTAACGCCGCTGTAATCGCCACACCGCAATCGCGTGTGAGCATGCAACGAAATCGTCTACCACCGAAGGGAATACGGCTACGTGTGGCAGCTGTATCGAGCGGTACTCCGCACCGACGACCACCGGGTGCTCGGCTATGTGGACGTGGGCGCCAGGCTCATGGAACACGCGAGGATCGGCCACCACCTGGTCCAAGGAATCGAGCGACTGCTCGCCGAACCGGCCAGGGTCACCTGGGCGGGACGGAGTGCGCCACGGTCGCCGAAGACCGAAAACCTGTTTCACACAGTCGATTCGGTCGCCGCCCTGCTACCCCCGGAACACGGGGCGGTGGGCCGGTACCTGCTCAATCACGACTTGCGGATCTTCGTGGACAAAGCGACCGTGCTGGAGAACGAGGTCCGCCACCGCATCCACCCGTTGCCTTTGCTCACCGCCGACCCCACACCGGACCCCGGCCGCACGGTGGGCGACCACACTCTTCTCGGCTCCTGGGCGCACGCCCTGATCTCGGTGCGCGACACCGTGCCGAAGGGCTTCGAACAACGAAAGTTCGACCTGGTCGAACGCCTCCCCTGAGCGCCATCGCCGCTCGGCGCCCGCGTGGACGAGCTCCGGCCCGGCGACCACGGTCGTTGCCGGGCAGCGGCGTAGGTAGAAGGCGCCGATGACTGCGGTGGTGCGAATCGCGGTGAGGGCGTTGCGATGACCAGCGTCGTCACGGCGCCCACCGTCAGGGCGGAGATCAGCGGGTCGATCGGCCTGCGCCACCGCTGAGCGCGGCGGGCGCGGGCAACGAGAACTAGGCCGTCGAGGCGGTGCGGTGTTCGGCTTCGGCGAGTTCCTTCAGCGTCAGCAGTTGCTTGCGCATCATGAGCAGGTCGCCGAGGGCGAGCGCTACGGCGACGAATTTCGGTGCGCTACAGCGGATCCGGACCAGGAGCCGGGTTCCCGTGCCTTCAGGGCGCACCGCGTAGGTGACGCACACCTTGCCCGCGACCAGAGTGATGTGCTCGCCGGGGACGAAGGAGACGAGTTCGAACTGGGACATGAACCGCTGCCCTACCGCCAGTTCGGTGAGCGCCGGGTCGCGCAGGCGCGGGCTGCGTGTGCCGAAATTGTCCAGCAAATCGTAGCTGTAGGGAGCGATCCGCAGCTGGCACAGCCAGGCGTAGACGAGCGCGGGCGGCGCGTCGACGCTGATCGCCCGGTCGGCCTGGAAGCCGCGGGGTAGCCGGTCGTCGCACGGCAGGGGCGCTTCGCGCTCGGCGCCGGTGGCGCCCCACACCGTCCCGGGGATCATGCCGTCGCCGCGATCCGGCGCAACATCTGACGCACCACCAGGCGGTGACCGCCCGTCCCTATCACCAGCGCACGGTAGATCCGGCCGTGCAGACCGGGAAAGTCACCGTAACTGCGGGCGCGGACGCGGGTCCGGCTCGGTCCCTCCTCGTCCAATTCGAAGATCAGCGCGTACTTCGAGAACCAGTGCTGTCCGCGCAGCGCCAAACGGCGCGGTTCCGCGAGGGAATCGACAACGAACCCGGTCGGCGGCGACGGCTCGTGCGGGTCGTGGCACACGACTTTCAGCACCGCTTTCCACGCCCGGTCGCGATTCACGTCGACCGATCTGGCATGCTCATCTATATAGGACAAACGCTCCATATAGAAGGACCGTACTAGTACATGGCGCCACCCCGCAAGCACGACACCGACGTGATCCTCGACGCAGCCCGCACCCTGGTGCTCGCCGAGGGACCTCGCGCGGCCAGCGTGTCGGCCATCGCCGAGGCAAGCGGAGCCCCGGTCGGGACCTTGTATCACCGCTTCGGCAACCGCAACGGCGTGCTCGCCGCCGCGTGGCTGCGGGCGCTGCGCCGCTTCCAGGACGGCACTCTCGCCGCCGCCGACCGGCCGGACCCGGTGGAGGCGGGGGTGGAGATGGTGCGAGCCGCCCTGCGGTTCGGGCGCGAACTACCCGAGGACGCCAAGCTCCTGCTCGAGCTGCGCCCCAGCGATCTTCTCGACGGGGGGCCGGACGCCGAGTTCCGCACCACCCTGGCCGGCATGAACGCGCCGTTGATCGAGCACCTGCGCCGCATCGCCGACGGCGTGTTCGGCCGGGACGGCGAACGCGAGATCGACGCGGTCTCGCGAGCGGTCGTGGATCTCCCCTACGCGGCGCTGCGCCGCCACGCCCACGCCGCGGCCCTGCCCGCATGGCTCGAGGACGACCTGACCGCCGCCGCCCGCACCCTGCTGACCTCCTACCGCCCCTGACCAGCCTGCCTCAGCCGGTGATCAGCGCCGGAGTGAGTTCGTCGAGGCCGGAGATCACCTTGGCGGCCAGGGCCAGCGCATCGGAGGCGGGCGGGTATTCCGGACGTGGCGCCGCGATCACCCGCATCCCCGCCGCATGGGCCGAGCGCAGGCCGTTGCTCGAATCCTCCACGGCCACACAGTCGGCAGGCCGCTGACGCAGGAACGTCGCGACCGTCACGTACACGTCCGGCGCGGGTTTGCCGCGGTCGACCTCCTCGGTGGAGAAGGTCACGGAGAAGTACTCGATCAGACCGGTCCGGCCGAGCACCGCATCGATGAGCGCGCGTGGCGAGGAGCTGGCCAGCCCCAGCGGCCAGTGCTCGCTGATCCGCTGCACGGCCTCGACCGCGCCCGGCAGCACCGGCACGCCCTCGTCGTAGCGCTCGGCCATCCGCTCGATGACCTCCCGCGCGACGGTCTCCGGCGGCTCGCCCACACCCAGTTCACCGCTCAGGTAGGCCGACCACTCACCGGTGCTCATCCCCATCAGCCGCTGCTGGGTGTCGGGCAGCCACCGCCCGCCCTTCTCCGCGACATAGCCGCGCCGCACCAGCTCCCAGACCGGCTCGGAGTCGATCAGGACGCCGTCCATGTCGAACACGACCGCGGTGATACCCATGCGCACAATGCCTTTCGCCAGCCGAAGCGGTCACAGATCGAGCGCGGCCGGATCGCCTCTCCGGCCGCGGGGGAACCGTGCCGGTATCGCCGGGGTAGCGGCGATTTCCGGTCGCGCACCAGCCTAGGCGGTGACGGCTCCCTGCGACGGACACCGCACCCGCCCGGCGAGCATTCCCCGGGCAACCGATAACTTGTTCTTATGAACGAACCGCAGGCCGGCGACTCGCTGCCGAGCAAGGAGCACCACGAGGGCGGGTTCCGGCCGATGACCGAGCTGATCGCCGCCCACGAGGCCGCCAAGGACGACATATCCCGCGGCGGGCCGCACTACGGACAGTTCATCGAGCAGGTGCGCGGCCTGATGGACCGTGTCCGGCTGGCCTCGCCCTCCGACGAGCTGGCGGTGGAGGCGATCGGCATCCTCAAGGAGCTGAACGACAAGCTCGACGACGCCGCGGTGGACGAGTGGTCGACGCCCAACTGGACCCGCTTCGACCTGCCCGCCCGCGGCAACATCACCCTGCCGCCGTTCTTCATCGACCACGTCCACCCCCAGCAGGGCGTCGACGCGCGGATCACCTTCCGCACCTTCCATCTCGGCGGCAACAGCGCGGCCCATGGTGGCCAGATCGCGATCGCCTTCGACGACCTGCTCGGCATGGCGGCGGCCGTGCATGCGGGCGCGGTGACCAGGACGGCGTCGCTCACCGTCGACTACCGCTCCATCACTCCGCTGAACACCGAACTGAAGGTGCGCGCCTGGGCCGAACGGCAGGAGGGCCGCAAGGTCTACGTGCGGGCCACCCTGCACGACGGTGACCTGTTGTGCGCGGAGGCGAACGGGCTTTTCATCGTGCTCGAGCCCGGCCAGCCCTGAGGCTCGCGCTCCGCCGCCCGGTCAGTTGCCCGAGCGCTCCGCGAGGCGGGTCGGCGGCATACCGAAAGCGGCGAACAGCGTCGGTTCGAGAAAGACGGTGATCGCGGCGACCCCGTCGGCGCCGGTGGTGATGACGTGGATCGAATGGGCTTCCAGGAGGCCGCCCGCGCCGCGACGGTATTCCGCCACAGCGGGTTGCCCGTTCGCGGCCGTCGGGATCAGCACGAGATCGCCGGGCCCGGCGAAGGCACGCTCGGCCAGGAACCGGGTCACCGCCTCGCGCCCGGTGAACCACAATGGCACCGGCGGCATTTCGAGCCGGACGTCGGCCGCCAGTAGCTCGGTGAGCGCGGCGAGGTCGGCGTTCTCGAAGGCCGCGCAGTAACGGTCGAGCAGTTCGCGGCGTTCGGCGTCCTCCGGTTCGGTCGCGTCGTCACCGGTGGGGGCGACCTCGGCGAGACGTGCCCTGGCCCGCTGCAGGGCGCTGTTCACCGCGGCCTGCGTCGTTTCGAGCAGCTCCGCTACTTCGGCGGCACTGAACTGTGCGACGTCGCGCAGGATCAGCACGGCCCGCTGACGCGCGGGCAACTCCTGCATGGCCGTCACCACGGCCAGCCGGATGCTTTCCCTGGTGACGAATGCCGTTTCCGGTGTCGACGCGTCCGGCAGTGGTTGCATCCATTCATATGTCCCGGCGTCGTGGTCGAGAGCCGCGTCGGGGTCGGCCGAGCCGGCGCCGAGACCGGCAGGCAGCACCCGCCGCGCACGGTTCTCCAGTGCGCGCAGGCACGCGGTCGTCGCGATGCGGTACAACCACGTGCGCAGCGCCGCCCGCTCCTCGAACGCGGCATAGCCGCGCCAGCCGCGTAGGTACGTCTCCTGGACGAGATCCTCGGCGTCGTGCACCGAACCGAGCATGCGATAGCAGTGCGCGATCAGTTCGGCGCGCAACGGCGCCGCCTGCTCGATGAAATCCTCCTGGACCGGCACGGTCGTACTCCTAGGTCTCGACGTGGCGGGGATGGCACCCCTACCAGTACTGATACGTCCGGCGGGCGAAATTCATCGGTCGGCTCGTCACCGATCGCTCGGGAGCGCGGGACCTCGTGGGCAAGGAGACCGATCGGTCGGCGCCGCACCGATGAATCGTGGCGGCTCCACGTATCCGAATTGGTGAGGACCTCGAGCATCACCGACAGAAGTGGAGACGACCGTGAACGAAACAACCAAACCCGGCGACCTACGGGGCACCACGTCGATCGTGACCGGAGCAGGCCGTGGATTCGGCCGAGGTGTCGCCAGGGCGCTGGCCGCTGCCGGCGCGCATGTCGTCGGCGTGGCCCGCACCGGCGTGCAGCTCGATGCGGTGCGCGACGAGATCGGCGGCCGCTTCACCGCCGTGGCCGCGGACGCCGCCGATCCCGCGACCGCAAGCCGGCTCCTCCACGAGTATCGCCCGCGCACGGTGGTCCTGTGCGCGGGCGCCGCTCCGCGCATGAGTCCCGTGCAGGATCAGACGTGGGAGACCTTCAGCGAGAACTGGAATGTCGACGTGGCCCAAGCGTTCCACTGGATTCGCGAAGCGCTGCGACGGCCGCTGACGCCGGGCAGCTCGGTGATCGCGATCTCCAGCGGAGCCGCGATCAACGGGTCGCCGCTGAGCGGCGGCTATGCGGGGGCGAAAGCCACCGTCCGGCTCATCACGAGCTATGCCGCCGTCGAGTCGGAACGGGCAGAGCTGGGGATCAGGTTCGTGTCCGTTCTCCCGCAGTTGACACCGGCCACCGATCTGGGGGCCGCGGCGGTGGCGGCCTACGCCGAACGGCAAGGCGTCGACGCCGACACGTTCGTGCGGTCCATGGGACCCGCCCTCACCCCGGAGCAGGTGGGCAAGTCGGTTCTCGAGATCGCGACCGCCGCGCACCCGGTCCACCACGCGAACACGCTCACCGCCGCGGGCATATCACCGCTGGCTTGAACGACGCAATCGAAAGGAAGCCCATCACGATGAACAAACCGTCGATCGTCTCGGCACAGGAGTGGGAGGCAGCGTGGCAGCGGCTGCTGGTGAAAGAGAAGGAGTCGACCCGCGCCCGTGACGCACTGGCCGCCTCGCGGCGGCGGATGCCATGGCAGGCCGTGGACAAGGAGTACGCGTTCGAAGGACCCGACGGCAAGGCGAGCCTGCTCGACCTGTTCCAGGGCAGGCGTCAACTGATCGTCTACCGCGCCTTCTTCGAGCCCGGCGTGAGCGGCTGGCCCGATCATGCCTGCCGTGGCTGCTCGATGATGGCCGATCATCTCCCCCACCTGGCCCACCTGAACGCCCGCGACACCACCCTCGTGTTCGCCTCCCGCGCGCCACAGGCCGACATCGAGCGCGTCCGGGCCCGGATGGGCTGGCAGATGCCGTGGTACACCATCACCGACGACTTCGACGCCGACTTCGGCGTGGACGAATGGCACGGCACGAACGCGTTCATCCACGACGGCGACAGCGTGTTCCGCACCTACTTCATCAACAACCGCGGCGACGAGGCGCTGGGCACCACGTGGAGCTACCTGGACATGACCGCGCTGGGACGCCAGGAGCACTGGGAGGACTCACCGGAGGGCTACCCGCAGACCCCGCCCTACGAATGGTGGGACTGGCACGACACCTACGGTAGGCACACGCCGTCGCGGTGGTTCGGCGACCCCGATCCGGACAACCCCAACGACCAACGGCCGCCGCGCGCCGACTCGCCGGGCTGCGCCTGCACATGATCGACGGCGCCGTGCGCCGGTAGGCACTTCGCCGTCACGACCGCGCACTCCCTCGTGCGGGTCGTGACGGCGACGCCGGTGGTCGAGCGGGTCACCGCCCCGGGAAATGCGCCTCCCGATACGCGCCGAACCGGGCGTCCACCTGCTCGGAAGTGAGCCCGAAATCATCGAGGGTGTAGCGGTGCGCCGGACGAGCGGCGCCCGACGTGCTCTCCGAATGCAACGCGGCCATCGCCGCGCGCGCCTCGTCGGTCAGCGGCAGCCCGAAATGCCGGTAGATCGACTCGACGGTGCCGATCGGGTCGGCGACGAACGCGTCGTAGTCGACGTCGCAGAACTGCGCCGCGTCGTGGCGCTTGCGGTCGACGAGGAACCGCTCAGCGCCGCGCGCCCACAGATCCAGCTGCGTCGCGCCGACCACCGGACCCCGGAACTTCTCCGACCAGCCCGCCGTCGCCTGCTCGTTCAAGCTGCACACCGACGCGATGATGGTGCGCGGATCGCGATGCATCTGGATGACCAGTGCGTCCGGATAGACCTCGAAGATGGCGTCCAGCGCGAACAGGTGGCTCGGGTTCTTCAACACCCATCGTTTTCCGGCATCCGGCAGCCCGATCAGCTGGAGATTGCGCCGGTGCCTGCGGTAGGCGGGCGTCCAATCGCGGTCGCGCAACCACTCGGAATAGGTGGGCAGGTAGGCCAGGCATTCGTAGGACACCGACATGGCCGACTGCCGTAGCAGCTGCCAGCACTCCTCCACCTGGTCGGCCGAGATGTGGTGCACGCCCATGAATTCCGGATGCTCCACGTGGTGCTTGTCGTAGGCGGCCGCGAGACGCTGGTACACGGGATTGCTCGCCCAGGTCTCCCGCGGCGGGCGCGGCTGCGGCATCTCGGTCAGCCACATCTCCAGGCCTTGGTGGCCCGGGTCGGCGTTGAGCAGGCGGTGCACCGCCGTCGTTCCGGAACGCGGCAGGCCGGTCACGAAGATCGGCCGTTCGATCGCCACGTCGGCGTGCTGCGGGTGCTGCTTCCAGGCGGCCTCGCTGAGCAGCCGGGCGATCAAGGCGCCGCGCAGGAAGGCGCGGTTGACCTTGTTGCCGAAGGGGGTGAGTTCGGCGTCTCGGGCATAGGACTCGAGCAGCACCCCGAGTCCCTCGCGATAGTCGTCGGTGCCGAAATCCTCCAGCCCGACCACCTTCGTCGCCGAGGCGTGCAGATCATCGATGGTTCCGACGTCGTCCCTACCGATCACGGTCATCTCCTAGTGGTGGTATTCGCCGGCGTTGACGTCCAGGCACGCGCCGGTGATCGCGCGCGCCATGGCGGAGGCGAAGAACACGACCGCGTCGGCGATCTCGTCGGGTTCGGGCAGCTTGCGCAGGTCGGTGGTCTTCGCGGTCTCGGCGTAGACCTCCTCGGAAGTGATCCCGCGCTGCTGCGCGAGATAGTTGAAATACCACTTCAGGTTGTCGGCCCAGATGTAGCCCGGCGCGACGGAATTCACCCGGATGCCCTTCGGCCCGAGTTCGGTGGCCAGGCTCTGGGCCAGCGCGAGCAGGCTGGCCTTGGCCATCTTGTAGGGCCCGAAGGTCCGGCGCGAGTGGCGCAGCACCGCCGAGTTGATCATCACGACCGAACCCTTGGTCTCCGCGAGAGCGGGCACGAACAGCCTGGTCAGGCGCAGCGCGGCGAGCACGTTCGTCTCGAAGCCCGCGCGCACCTGATCCAGGTCGACGTCGGCGAGGTCGACGATGGGGGGGATCGCGAAGGCATTGTTCACCAGCGTGTCGACCTTGCCGAACGCGCTGTGCGCGGCCTCCACCAGGTGGGCCGCCGCCGCCTCGTCGTTGATATCGGTCGGCACCACCACCGCGCGCCTGCCCAGTTCGGTGATCTCCTCGGCCACCTCGGTCAGCCGTGACTCGGTCCGGGACGCGAGCACGACGTCCGCGCCCGCTTTCGCGCTCTGCACGGCGATCGCGCGCCCCAGTCCCGGCCCCACGCCGGAGACGACGACCACTTTGTCCTGCAACAACATCAGCCGAGCATCCTCTCCGCGACGGCGACCTGACGCGCCGCGATCCGGGCCCGCCACTGCTCCGGCGTGACGCGCGCCTGCTCGTAGAACGGCAAGCGGGCGGGCAGGTCGGCGACCGGCACCAGCTCCACGGTCGGCCCGTCGTCGGGTTTCATCTCCCGCGACAACCGCTGCCAGCGGAACTGTAGGTATCCCCTGGCGTGCCCGGTGCGCTCGATCCAGTTCGCCACGCCCGGGTCGCGCTCGCTCACCACCAGCCGGATCATCCCGTCCGGGTCCACGTGCGCCTGGTCGGCGGTGAGGCTGGTCTGGTGGTTGATGTAGTCCAGCGACAGGTACCACATGCTGCCCAGCTGGAAGCCCTGGTAGGGCGCGTCGGACTTCGGCACCGTGATGATCATGGCCCGGTCGTCGTCCAGGTCGTAGTGACCCACCGAGGAGAACTGCGTGCTCAGTCCGCCCGGAGTCTGCCTGGGCTCGGTCAGCGTGTTGACCGGCAGGTTCAGATAGAACCACTCCGGGAAGGCGAGGAAGGTCTTCAACCGCGACACCAGCATCTTGCCCGCCACGCCGTACCGCTTGGTCATCACGTCCTTGGTCAGCGGCGGCGGCGCGTCACCGATCCGGTCCACCCGCTGGATGCGGATCGTGCCCGCCTTCTCGGTCGCCCAATCGCTGTGCACCTCCCGGACCACGAGCATCGCCGCGTCGGCGCCCAGGTGCACGTAGCCGGGTCCGGCTTCACCGGGTCCGAACCGGATCTCGTAGGACCCGTCGGGGCGGATGTCGAGTTCACGGTCGTCGAAGGCCGTGAGGCTGTCGGGTACGTCCACCGGCGAGTAGTTGCCGTTGAGCACCTGGAAGCTCAGGTCGCGGGTGGTGCCGCGGGTGCCGGTCACCACGTATTCCGCGTCCGGCCGCAGATAGGAGTGGTAGTAGAGGGTGTCGGGGTTGTCCAGGCCCATCTTGGTGTAGGGGCCGGTGGACATCACGAAGAACGGGAAGTCCAGCTCGTAGGCCCAGGCCATCTGCAACGACGCGCGGATGCTGCCCGCCAGATAGTCGTAGCCCTCGACGAGGTCCTGTTCGGTGCGGATGTGCGCGGCTCCGGTGATGATCTGCTCGGCGGCGGCGATGGCGTCCGCGAACGGCTGTGTCAGCAAGAGGCTTCTCCGGTGTTCCAAATATGTACCACTCTGGTACATTTCGATAGAGGCAAGATTAGAACGTGTTCTAGGAGTGGTCAATGGTCGGCCGACGGTCCGCACCCACCGCACGCGTGGTTCAGGTCCTGGATTTCTTCGTCGAACAGCGCGGGAAACGCTTCGGGCTCTCCGAACTCGCCCGCGAGCTCGACCTGGCCAAGCCGACCTGCCTGGGCATCCTCACCGAGCTGACCTCGGGCGGCTACCTGGTGCGCGATGCGGGCACGGTCACCTACGGGCTCGGACCGGCGCTGATCGCCGCGGGCCGGGTGGCGCAGGACAGTTTCGCGATCTCCGCGCTCGCCCGCGTCGAGCTGGAGAAACTCTCCGCGCGCTACCACACCACCTGCACCGCATCGGCGGTGGTCGGCGAGCAGATCATGGTGCTGGAGAGCACCGGCCCCGGCCTGGTGAAGGTGGGCGCGGCCTACCATTTCGCGCCGCCGGTCGGCCTGATGTACGTGCTCTGGGACACCGACGCGGCGTTCGACGCCTGGCTGGCCAAGCCCCCGGCGGTGCCGCTGCGACAGGACGAGGAGCGACTGCGCCAGGTCGTCGCCGAATGCCGCGAGCGCGGATTCCTGGTGGAGAGCACGACCACGGCAGGGCGGCGGCTGTACTCGCTGCTGGCCGGTGTCGCCGACCGCGATCTGCCGCCCGAGCTGCGCGAACTGGTCGGCGAGCTGGTGACCAGCCTGGGCGAGCGGGTGTATCTCGGCTCGGACCTGCGGCCGCGCAAAGAACACGCGGTGAGCCTGCTCGCCGCGCCGACCTACGACGGTGACGGCAGGCAGAACATGGTGCTCACGATGTACGTCGGCCGCTCCATAACCGGGGCCGAGATCGCTCGCCGTGGCGCGGCCCTGGTGACGGCCGCCGACGCGGTGACGGCGAATTCGGGCGGGCGCAAACCATTGACCGATAACCGAAACGTGTTCTAGTTTTGCGGTGTGAGCCAGTACGCGAAGTCGACGGCGAGCACCTACGAGCTGCCCCATCTGGACGCGCTCGAGGCCGAGTCGGCGCACATATTCCGTGAAGTGGCAGCGACATTCGAGCGCCCGGTGTTGCTGTTCTCCGGCGGCAAGGACTCGGTGGTGATGCTGCACCTGGCGGCGAAGGCCTTCTGGCCGTCGCCGCTGCCGTTTCCGGTGCTGCACATCGACACCGGGCACAATTTCGACGAGGTGATCGCCTACCGCGACCAGACGGTGGCGCGGCTGGGCCTGCGCTTGGTGGTCGGGCGGGTGCAGGACGACATCGACGCGGGGCGCGTGGTCGAGGAGACCGGGCCGCGCGCCTCCCGCAACCGGTTGCAGACGACGACGCTGCTGCGCTCGATCCAGGAAGGAGCGTTCGACGCGGTCTTCGGCGGCGCGCGCCGCGACGAGGAGAAGGCCCGCGCCAAGGAGCGGGTGTTCAGCTTCCGCGACGAGTACGGCCAGTGGGATCCGCGCAGGCAGCGCCCCGAGCTGTGGAACCTCTACAACGGCAGGCACCGCGCAGGCGAGCACATCCGGGTGTTCCCGCTGTCGAACTGGACCGAGCTGGACATCTGGACCTACATAGCCGCCGAAGGCATCGAGCTGCCCCCGCTCTATTACGCGCACCGCAGGCCGGTGGTGCAGCGCGACGGAATGCTGTTGGCGCACACCCGCTTTCTCGAACTGCTCGACGGAGAGGAGCCCTACGAGTCCACCGTGCGGTTCCGCACCGTCGGCGACGCGACCTGCACCGGCTGCGTCGAATCCACCGCGGCCACACCCGCGGAGGTGGTCGCCGAGGTCGCCGCGGCGCGGGTCACCGAGCGCGGCGCCACCCGCGCCGACGACCGCATCTCCGAGGCAGGTATGGAAGACCGCAAACGCGAAGGCTACTTCTGATGACGACCACATTGTTGCGCCTGGCCACCGCGGGCAGCGTCGACGACGGCAAGTCCACGCTGATCGGCAGGCTGCTGTTCGACTCCAAGACGCTGTTCACCGATCAGCTCGCCGCGGTGGAGCGCACCAGCCGCGACCGCGGCGACGACTATCCCAACCTCGCTCTGCTCACCGACGGCCTGCGCGCCGAACGCGAACAGGGCATCACGATCGACGTGGCGCATCGCTATTTCGCCACGCCGAGAAGAAAATTCATCATCGCCGACACCCCGGGGCACGTGCAGTACACCCGCAATATGGTGACCGGCGCTTCCACCGCCGACCTGGCGCTGATCCTGGTCGACGCCCGCAAGGGCGTGGTGGAGCAGACGCGGCGGCACGCGTTCCTGGCCAGTCTGCTCGGCATCCCGCACCTGGTGCTGTGCGTGAACAAGATGGACCTGGTGGACTGGTCGCAGGAACGGTTCGAGGAGATCCGCGAGGAGTTCGCGCGATTCGCGTCCAAACTGGACGTCTCCGACCTGACCTTCGTGCCGGTGTCGGCGCTGCACGGCGACAACATCGTGCACCGTGGCGCGAGCATGCCGTGGTACGAGGGCACTCCCCTGCTGCACCACTTGGAAGAGGTACACATAGCCTCGGACCGCAACCTGATCGATGCGCGCTTCCCGGTGCAGTACGTCACCCGCAGCCACGCGCAGGATTTTCGCGGATACGCGGGCACCGTGGCGGGCGGAGTCTTCAAGCCCGGTGACGAAGTGGCGGTGCTGCCGTCAGGTTTCACCACCACGGTCGAGGCGATCTGGGGGCCGGGCGGCGCGCCGGTCGCGGAAGCCTTTCCACCGCAGGCGGTCACCATCCAGCTCGCCGACGAGCTGGATATCTCCCGCGGTGATCTGATCTGCCGTCCGAACAACCGCCCGGCCGCGGGTCGCGATCTCGACGCGATGGTGTGCTGGTTCGCCGAGGACGCCCAGCTGACACCCGGCGCCACCTACACCATCCGGCACAGCACCCGCGCCGCGACCGCCGAGGTGCGCTCGCTGGACTACCGGCTGGACGTCAACACGCTGCATCGCGACGAGCACGCGGAGTCGTTGTCGCTCAACGAGATCGGCCGTGTCCAGCTGCGCACCCGGCAACCGTTGCTGTTCGACCCGTACCGCCGCAACCGTGCCACCGGCAGCTTCATCCTCGTCGACGACACCACCAACAACACCGTCGCCGCGGGCATGATCACCGGTCCGAGCCTGCCCTCCACCCGAGTGGTCTGGCACTCCACGGCCGTCGAACGCGACGAGCGCGCCACCCGCGGCTTGACGGTGTGGCTGACCGGCTTGTCCGGGTCCGGAAAGTCCACCGTCGCCGTGGAACTGGAGCGCAGACTGGTCGCCGCGGGCCGCCCGGCGTTCCTCCTGGACGGCGACAACCTGCGCCACGGCCTCAACTCGGATCTCGGCTTCAGCACGGCCGACCGGGAGGAAAACGTCCGCCGCGTCGGCGAAGTGGCGAAACTGTTCTCCGAAGCCGGTGTGGTCGCGGTCGTTTCGCTGATCAGCCCCTACCGCGCCGACCGCGACCGCGTCCGCGCCGCCCACGAAGCGGCGGGCATTCCGTTCCTGGAAGTGTTCGTCGATACGCCTTTGGCGGTCTGCGAGGCGCGCGACCCCAAGGGCATGTACGCCAAAGCCCGCGCGGGCGAGATCCGCGGCTTCACCGGCATCGACGACCCCTACGAAGCACCCACCGAAGCCGAGATCGTCCTGCGGCCCGACCACGGTGACCCGGCCTCGATGGCCGCGACGATCATCGCTCGGCTGAGCCGATTGGATTGATCAGGCAGCGGTGACGTGTAGCGAGACTGTGCGCGGGACGCATCCGGAATCGGTAGTCGACCGAGGTGATGCGTCCCGCTCCGGACGGCGGCGCGGCAACTGACGATGCCCCGCGTCATCCGCGCGGCCGCCGGGCGGTACGGCCGCACAGCCGGGTGGTCGCGATGGACGCCTCCGGATCGGCCGTCGAATCCGGTCAGTGGTGGACCGATTCCGCGAACCAGGTGTATTCGAACTCGGGAAGTTCGAAACCTTGCTCGAAACGCGCCGTTCGCGCATCCGTACGCCGGCCGCCGCGCCGCTCGTAGAAAGCGATTGCGGCCGTGTTGGCCTGCAACACCTCGAGATAGACGGCTCGTCCCGGAAACTCGATGGCGGCCCACTCCAGTGCGTGACGCAGTAGCCGCGTGCCGATACCCGAGCGCGTGCGGCCCGGCGCGGCGTGCAGATTGTCCAACAGCACACGACCGTCGGGCGTCGGTGTCGAGTAGACGAATCCGAGCAGTTCCCCGTTCTCTTCGGCTACGAAGAGGCCGGAGGCGGAGGGGTCGGCGTCGAGCCGTCCGCGCCACACCGCCAACCGATCCGCGAGCAACGCACCGTTCAGGAAGCTCTCCGGCATGATGCCCGCGTACGCTGTGCGCCAACTGGCGGCATGCAACTCCGCGATCGATTCCGCGTCCCCGGGTCGGCCGTTTCTTATTCGCATGAGGCCAAGTCTCGTGCCGATAGGGTCACACCGCGAACGAGCCGGCCGGCTCAGCGTGGCCCTACTTCGTGCGCGGCACTGTCACCAGGTGGCAGTCGGCGGCGGCAGGGGCGGCACGTCACACGTTGTCCGCTGGTTCAGTGAACTACGTCCACGCTGGGAACGACATAGCGAACGCGGTCGGTGTTGTGTGCCTCCGTTCCGAGGTCGACGACCGTCACGTCACCGACCTGTTCGACGAGATTCACGCCGATCTCCACCGGCACCGGATAAGCCGAATCCGGTGCCAGGTCGTCGGGTGCGCCGAAAATCCACACCTTGTCGATCAAGCTGTGCGTGACGCCGTCGGCATCCGTGAACTCGACTTCGATGACGCCCGGCTGCGTGTCCGACACCCATCGGACGGCTTTTCCCCGGATAACGGCCATTTCGAAAGTATGCCCTCGGCACCGTCGCAGCGATCGTCACCGCAGGTCGCAGCCACTGCCCGCAAGCGAAATGTCAATGCCGGCCTCGCGGATCGGCTATCCCCTCCCTGGTCGATACACGAAGCCGGCTTCCGGTGACATCTCCGTAATCGGTTCGGATACGAGCGTAGTGCGATAGGATCCGATTGTAAAGCGCTAGGCGCCTAGCCACCGCGCTCTGATCTTTACTGCCGGATACCATGTTTGCACGGTGACGGGCCGAATCGGGAGGTTGGTGACACAGGTCGTGTCTGGCGAGGGAGATGACATCAGCTATGCGCCGGAGGAGGACGCCGGCCCCATCGCGCGGCACCTGAATCGGGTGATCGCCGCTGCCCAGCAGCGGGATTCACGCAGCTACTCCAACAAAGACATCGCCGAACGCTCGACCGCGCTCGGCTATCCGCTGAGCCCGGCCCAGGTCTCGCACATCCGGCTCGGACGAGTCCGCAACCCCAGCTTCCGCACGGTCGAGGGGATTTCCGTGGCACTGGGCGTCGACGTTCGGGAATTTCTCGACGGCGCGGCCGCGCAGCAAGCCGACGTCGAATCGCGGCTGGCCGCGGAGCTCTCCGAGGCGGGTGTGGAGGCGATCGGCTTCCGCCTGTCCGAACTCGGCACCTTGAACGAACTCGGCAGATCGACGTTCGGCGCCATAGTCGGCAACATCCTGCGCGATCTCCAGCAGCACGAACTCTATCGCCGACCGACCGCTGCGGAGGACGACGAGAAAACCGAGGGCTGAGTGATCGGCCGTCGCTCGGGTCAGAGCCGCAGTTCCGCCGCCGTGACTTTCGGAGCGGGGCCCGGCCGATAGGTCGCCTGCGCGATCGGGCGGCGAGCTTCCGTATAGGACTCCAGCGCCGCGGCAATGGAGTCCGCGCTGCGCAGGGTCTTCGCCAAGACGATCGCATCCTCGATGGCGGAGGTCGCGCCACGCCCCGCCGCGGGCGAAACGGCATGCGCCGCATCGCCGATCAGGACCGTGTCGGCGTTGTGCCAGCTCCCCTCGGGTTCGAGTTCGTACAGTGCGATCGGAGCGCTCACCTCGGAACGCTCCAGCACCCGCACCACCGGGGTGGCCCGCAGCGCGTCGAGGAACACCTCCGGGTCGACCGCCGTGCCGGACGCGACGCTCCGCCTGCTGAACCAGAACGATCCATCGCGGTCGTCCCCCACATAGCCCGCTACACCTTCGGGGTGCGACCAGAAGTGCAGGACGTGCGTCGGGAGCCCGGGCACCACGACCGGGCAATGACCGTAGCGGATCGATTGGCCGGTGTAGGTGGGCTCTCTGGCATCGCCGAGCATGCGCCGCGTGGCCGAACGAGCACCATCCGCGCCGACCAGCAGATCCCCCGTGCGCGAGCCGGGATCGACCCGCGTTCCGTATTCGCACGGGATGTCCGCTTCTTCCAGACCTTCTCGCAACAAGGCCAGGAGATCCTTGCGCCAGATGTGAGTGCTGGACCAGCGATGACCGGGCTCGGTCCGGGCGAAGGAATTCGTTCGACCGGTGAGCGTGTCGACGGTGCTGACGCCGACGACCGGGAACCCGGCCGCTCTGATCTTTTCACCCAAGCCGATCTGATCGAGCGCGGTCGACGCCGCGGGGCCGAGGGTCACCCACCCGCCCACCTCGGCAGTGCGCGCCGCGGTCTCATAGACCTGTACCCGCGCACCGACTTTCACCATCGCCAGGGCCGCGCACGCCCCTCCGACACCGCAACCGATGATCTCCGCTCGAAACATCCGGTCACACCTTCGCCGTGGGCCGAGCCCATTGCCGACGCACCCGAACCATGTTCCCCCCCAGGTCGGCCGCCAAAGCCACCAGCAGTTTGCGGTCGGCATCGAACGTATCAGCCTGGTCCACGGCCGCGCGGTGCGGTTCGCCGTACAGCACCGGCCGCTCACGATTGGCCGCGGCGACGCGCTGGAGTTCGCGCACGTACCCGGAGACGGTGGCGGTCGATGTCGGATCGATCTGGGGGCTGAGCAGCATCAGCGCATCACGAATATCGACCATCATCGCCTGCCGCCATTCCATGACGGCCGCCAAGGGCTGCCGGACGCGGAAAGGGGGCATCCGCCGTTCCGGGAGAAACCGGGTGATCACGCCGACCGCGAAACGCCACAGCCGCCATAGCAACAGAACGTCACGCAATGCTGCGAGGCCGACGACCACAGCTCGTATCCGCATCACCAAGCCATACCAGGACACACCCAGCAGGAATACGAGCTGCCCCAGATAGACCTCCCACCGCCCCAGCGCGACGAGCGCTCGCGGTGGCCGTACCGATGCCGCGTAGTACCCGAGCTGGACGGTGAAAGTCACCGTGGCGGCGAGCATCGACACCGCGCCTATCGCGGCGAGCACGATTCCGTGGGCCGGCGTCCCCGAGAGCAAACGCAAATAGGCGAAGCAGTAGAAAACGATCAGCATCCCGATCGGCAACGTGCTCACCTTCTCGCCGAGATTGAAGCCGACCACGGCGGGGTCGGCGAATCCGTAGGGTTTGGCGCCGGGGCCCGCGACGACCGCGCACACGGCCATGACGATGATCGACGCCGCAAGCGGGATACCGAGCGCGACCAGTATTTTCTTCGTCTGGGCGGTGTGCCGGGAGGCCAGCACGAAGAACGCGACGATGCAGGCCTTGGCTCCCACCAGCAGGACGGTCCCGACGAATTCGTAACCCATAGCGCTCAGCAACCACGGGTCCTGGCGGTTCTGGACGTACTCGCCGAAGGCATACCCCGACGCCAGGAAGAAGAAGGCCCCCACGACCGCGAGAAGAGCGACGTCCTTGTTGCGGCGGTATTGACTCGACTTCCAGATCATGGCGGCGGCGAACGCCGCGATGAGCCACCCGTGCGGTATGTAGATCACAGCCAGCCCATTCTCTCCTGCAACGGCAGTGACAGGTCTTCGGTCCGCTGTAAGGGCCGCAACGCGCGTTGCCGATCGAGCACCCTGCCCACCTCGTACCCCCACCGCGCGAGCAGGTTCGCCGTGTACTCCGCCTCCCATTCTCGCTCCGGAGACATCGCCGAATGGCGGTGCACGTTCTCGGTCTCGTAGTGCCCGGCGATGATGTGCCCGAACTCGTGCCCGATCCCGTGGTCCTGATGCCAGGCGGGTGTCGCCTTCTGATACGCGATGACGTAGGTGTCGGGCGGCGCCGAAAGCTTCAGCGTGATCGCGAAGAAGCAGTCGACCGGCAGCAACTTCTCCTGCAGAAGCACCGTCGCGCCGGTGAATTCGCAATAGCGCTCGATCAGCTGGCGCATGGTCAGCAATTCACGCACCTTCATGCGCTGGAGCAGCAGGCGGGTGCGATGCTCGACCTCGCGAACCCGCGCGGGACTCGGGACGAAGCGAGAGTTTCCGTCCCGCGCGCTGTCGGCGGACCCCGCCGTGTCACCCGCCGAGCGTCTCATGCGCCCGCGCCATACGGAACTCAACAGACCTCACACCCCGCAACCCGCCCCACCGCCCGACTCTCGGTAACCGGTCCGTCGAACGGTACGAAAACGATGCCGAGCGCCGCGCCTGATCGACCATCGTGGTCACAAACCCCCGTGCCCGGCCGGTTCGGCGTTCAAAGTACCACCGCCGCGACCGGACGGCATTGATTCGAATCCCCCTGGCACGCCCTGCATTCGCGTCGATTCGGCTGTCGTGCATCGGCCGCAACTGCTCGGAGGCGACACGGTGTCACTCGGGCGCGCGAACGGCCTCCGCCGATTTCGCGCCGCCGGGCTCGCACAACGCCTCGCGAATGGTGTCGCGCAGCCAGCGCTGGGCCGGATCGGCGTCGAGCCGGGCGTGCCAGAGCAAACGCACTTCGACTTCCGGCAGGTCCGCGGCGAGGGGAAACCAGCGAATGCCGAGGGTCCGGCCGTACTGTTCGGCGAGGCGCTGCGGGACGAGTCCGACGTAACGACTCGAGGAGACCAGGAGCGCGGCGACAGCGAAAGTCGGGACGACGGCGGCGACGTGGCGTTGCAGACCCGCCGCGTCGAGCGCATCGTCGAGCGGTCCGCGAGCGCGTCCACGGCGGGAGGCCGAGACGTGGGGATGCCCGCACAGTTGCCGTAACGTCGGGCGACGGCGCTTGCCCAGCGGACTGTCGGCGCGGACGATGCCGACCATTCGTTCCCGGTACAGCACGGCGGTGCGGATGTCGGGAGCCGCGGCGTCACCGACGCCGATGTCGAGATCGACCGAACCATCGCGCAGGGCCTCGGCGCTCTCGCTGCCCTCCGTGACGAAGCGAAGGACCACGCCGGGGGCGAGCGCGGCCGTGGCTTCGACCGCCGTCGTCGCCAGGGTCGCGGCGACGCCGTCATTGATGCGAATGGTGAAAGTGCGCTCGAGCTCACCGATCGCGATCTCGCGATCGGCGCTGATCAACGCGGACGCTTCGTCGAGCAGTGACCGCACCCGCGGCGCGGTGCGCAGCGCGAACGGAGTCGGAGCCATCCCACGCCCGGCGCGCACCAGGATCGGGTCGTTCATCGCCCGTCGTAACCGGCCCAGCGCCCGGCTGGTCGCGGGGATGGACAGATGCAAGCGCTCGGAAGCCGCCGTGACGCCGCCTTCCCGGAGCAGGGCGTCGAACACCCGCAGGAGGTTCAGATCCAGCTGCTCGGGCATAGTTGCATCCTACGCAAGTATCTATTGTCAAAGTTGCGTGGCACGAAGTTCATCGAGATCCCTACCGTCGGGGACATGCCGTTCAATGTCCTGCTCCGGGATCGCGCCGCGTCGTCGCGAGACCCGTTTCGTCCCACCGCACAGCGCGGACTGCTCGCGATCATGTGCGCCTGCGTGGTCCTCGTCGTCGGGATGGTCGCCGCGATCAACCTCGCTGTCCCGATGCTCTCCTCGAGCACGCTGCATCCGTCCGCGTCGGCGCTGGTGTGGATCGTCGACACCTATGTGATCGTGTTCGCCTGCCTCGTCATCCCGGGGGGAGCCGCCGGGGACCGCTTCGGGCGCAAGGGAGTGCTGCTCACGGGTCTGGCGCTGTTCGCGGTGGGCGCACTGATCTCGGCGGCGGCACCCGGTGTGGCCCTGCTTCTGGCGGGCCGTGCGATCACGGGTGTCGGCGCCGCCGCCGTGCTGCCCAACACGCTGTCGGTCCTGCTGCACGCCGTACCCGCCGAACGCAAGGGCGCGACGATCGCCACCTGGGCGTCGATGACGGGCTTCGGCGGAGTCGTCGGCAACGTCGGCGGCGGGGCGATCCTGTCGGGCGGCTCGTGGCGGTGGTTGTTCGCCGCCGCCGTGCCGATCTCGCTGGTTCTCGCCGCGCTCGTGGGACGTATCGCGCCGGTGTCGGCGCGCCATGATCGCCGCCTCGATCCGCTCGGCGCGGTGCTGCTCGTCGGTGCGTCGGTCGCGCTGCTGCTCGGCATCGTCCAAGGGCCGGAGGCGGGCTGGGACAGCGTGGTCGTCATCGCCGGGTTCGCTTGCGCCGCGGTGCTGTTCACCGTGTGGACGATGGTCGAACTGAAGGTGGAGCACCCCCTGCTCGATCCACGGTTGTTCCGCGTGCCCGGCCTACGCAGCGCCTGTCTCGGCATGACGATGGTCTTCTTCGGCATGTTCGCGCTGTTCTATGTCAACGCGTCGTTCCTCCAGTACGGCAAAGGATTCGGCGTTCTGCGAACCGGGTTGGGGATCGTCCCGCTGACGGTGCCGATCATCCTCGGCGCACGACACGTCGGACGCCTCTCGCAGCGTATCGGCCTCGACGCCACCACCGCGCTCGCGTTCGGGTTCGTCGGCTGCGGATTGCTCGGGCTGTCCACCGGTGACGCGCGGACGCCCTACCTCGTCTACGCCGCGTGGCTGGTCGTGACCGGAGTGGGCGTGACGCTGGCGCTTCCGACGCTGTCCGGCGCCATCGCCGGTTCGCTACCGCCGGAGCAGGCCGGAGTCGGAGCCGGATTGCAGGCCACCACACGCGAATTCGGCAGCGCCTTGGGTGTCGCGGTCATCGGCACGATGCTCACCGCACGGTTCGTCGCCGCGCTGCCACCGGACATCCGCGCCGACCACGATCCGCACACCATGGCCCAGGCGCTCGCCGCGATCACACCCGACCGCGCCCACGAGGTCGTCGCCGCGTTCGTCTCGGGCGCGCAGACGGGGCTGCGGGCGATCGGTGTGACCGTGCTCGTCCTCGGCGGGCTGGTGGTCCTGCCGTCGCTGCTGTCTCGGCGGAGGGCCCCGGTCATCGTCGGCCCGCCTCGCTGATCGCACGAGGATCACGCGCGCGGTCACTTGCGCCACAGAAATCACCGGCGGTCCGCTCGGGTCGCCGGATCCAGTCCGCGCAGTCGATCGCGGACATACCCGAAGGAGTATGGACATGCGTGTATTCGTCACCGGAGCGACCGGCTGGATCGGTTCGGCCGTGGTCGACCAGTTGCTGGAGGCCGGTCACGAGGTCACCGGACTCGCCCGCTCGGGCGACTCGGCCGCCGCGCTGGAGCGGAAAGGAGCCCGTGCGCGGCGCGGCGACCTCGACGATCTCGACAGCATCCGCACCGGCGCTACGGAGGCCGACGCCGTCGTTCATCTCGCCAACAAGCACGACTTCGCGAATCCTGCCGTGACCAACCAGACCGAGCGGAACGCCGTGCGGGCCATCGGCGACGTCCTCGCGGGTTCGCACCGGCCGTTCGTGCTCGCCTCCGCTCTGGCCCTGCTCGCTCCCGGCCGTGTGGCCACCGAGCAGGACCGCTCACCGGCCCACGGCCCCGATTCCTTGCGTGGAGGCAGCGAGAACCTCGCGCTGGGATTCGTGGAGCGTGGCGTCGGCACGGTCGTCGTGCGTTTCGCTCCTACCGTGCACGGCGAGGGTGACCACGGTTTCGTGGCCGGGCTGGTGGCGACCGCTCGCGCCAAGGGGGTTTCGGCCTACCTCGGCGACGGGATCAATCGCTGGGCCGCGATCCATCGCAGCGATGCCGGGCGCATCGTGCGGCTGGCGCTCGATAAGCGCGTTCCCGGCGGCACCGTCTTGCACGCCACCGCAGAGACCGGCATTCCGGCCCGCGACATCGCCGGCGTGATCGGACGGGGACTCCGTCTGCCCGGCGTCTCGATCCCGGCCGAGCAGGGCGGCGAGCACTTCGGCTGGCTCGGCAGGTTCTTCGGAGCGGACATGGCCGCGAGCAGTGACGCCACCAGCTCACTGCTCGGCTGGACGCCCAGCGGTCCCGGTCTCGTCGAGGACCTCGACAGCGGCTGCTACTACCGCTGAACCTGCAGGTCTCTGGGGCCCAGGGCAATTGGAGTGCGGTCCCGAGGGATTGCCACCAGGCCGATCGGCATGCCGACGCGGAGTGCCACGGAGCTGCTCGACTATCTGGCCACCGGTGAGCGGGTGAAGTACTTGCCGTTCCGGGGGCACCGACCACTCGGTAGCCGGATCAGCTTGTAGCCGAATCAGCTTGTGGCCGAGTTGATGACGTGAGCGAGGTTGTCCAGCAGCTGATTCCAGCCGAAGCGGATGCCGGCCATGGCCGGTTCCGAGCCCGGGGTCGGGTCGGACACGTTGATCCACAGGTCGACGCGGGTGCCGCCGGTGACGCTGGTCAACTCGAGGAGATGTTCGGCGCGGAACAACGGGGTCCCGTTGCCGTCCAGCGGTGACAACTCGAACCGGAGCCGTTCGGGCGGAACGACTTCGAGGTAGTGCCCGGCGCTGGAGTACAGCGCACCGTCGCCCTCTCGGAGCACGATCGACAGGGCGCCCCCGCTGACCGGCCGCAGGACGCAGTCGGCGACCTCGAAATGCGCCGGGTGCCACCACCGGCGCGCCAGATCGGGCGAGGTCCACCACTCCCACACAGTCGCCGGCGGCGCCGACAGCGTCCGATGGAATTCGTGGGCCGACAACGGCTCGGCGGCGATTGCCACCCGGTATTCCGCGAGCACCGACTCCGAGGGATGGTCGGCCTCGAATCCCGCCAGCCACTGTCGCAGCTCGCGCAGCGGACCCCGGCGCAGGGCGTAGATGCGGCGCTGCCCGAGCGGTTCCATTACCACCAGGCCCGCGCGCACGAGCGCCTGGAGATGTTTGGTCGTCTGCGGTTGTCTCAGGTCGAGTGCGGTAGCGATCTCGCCGACCGGACGCGGCGCGGCGTTCAGCAACTCCACGATCCGCATGCGGTTCGGTTCGGCCAGAGCGGCGAAGAGTGCGGGGTCCATTGACCAAGCATGCCTCCTCAGATATATTCCTTTCAAGGAATACTTCTGAACCAGGAGCACGACATGTCCGAGCAGATCCGCATCGAACGCGACTACCCCGCCACCGCCCAGGCGATCTGGGAACTGTGGACCACCCCGGCGGGCATCGAGAAGTGGTGGGCGCCCGACGGTTTCACCGTCCGCGTCGACCAGCTCGACCTGCGCCCGGGCGGCGAACTGGTCTACACGATGACCGCGACCGCCCCCGAGCAGATCGAATTCATGCGATCCGCGGGCATGCCACTGTCGACCGAGTCCCGCAAGACGTTCACCGAGATCGACGGCCCCGACCGGCTCGCCTACACCTCCCTGGCCGACTTCATCCCCGGCGTCGAGCCGTACGAATTCCTCACCACCGTCGAGCTCGAGCCGACCGACGCGGGCGTCCGCGTGGTCATGACCGCCGACGCCATGCACGACGACGTCTGGACTCAACGCCTCACCCAGGGACGGGAGAACGAACTCGCCAACCTCGCCGCCATCGTCTCCGGCGGTTAGTTTCGGACCGGACAACCGAACCGGGACCAGCAGCGCGGGCAGCTTCGACGCGGCCTTCAACGCACGAAACTGTCAGCTGCATCGCGCGACAGCACACCGCCGCGCTGGGCGACGTCCAGGAAGTCGTCGCGGGTCCCCTTTCCATCGGTGCGTCGGCATTGCAGTGATCCGGGCACTGGACGAATCGGTCGTTGCCGTAGATCACCGGGGCGGCGTCATCGTACGGGTACAACCGCAGCGGGCCGGTCTGGCCGGTGAGACACGCCCTACGGCAGCGCTTCGCTGCTGTGCGGGCGGGAGGGATGCGGGCGGCGCGGGTACTTGCTCGCCCGCATGCGACCGGTGGTCCGTAAGGTCTTCACCGCCGCGCATTTCCATGAGCATTCGTCCGCGTCGCACTCGAGATGAACCTGCATCAGGGCGTGCGCATCGCCGGGGCTGAATTCCGGGCCGTCTATCGGATCGACAGCAGGCCAGCCCAACGGCGGCCAGCCCAGCAGGCACAGTTGTTCATGGCCGACACGTTCGGCGATGTGATAGACGCTCGGACCCCGCAACGGCCTCCGCCACCATCTGCTCGCGGCGAAGAAGACCATCAGCAGCACCACGACCACCGCCGTTCCCACCGCCAGCGCTGTGCCGACCTCGGACCAGCCGGACATCAAAACCCCACCCCGCTCCCCGATGAGCCGAACGGCGCCCACCGATGTCCCCGCTCCCACACCTGCTCGGGCGCGACGACGATGAGCGTCACTTCTTCCGTGAGGCCGCGCCTGGCGGTCCAGATGTGCTCCCGAGTCGGGGCGATGACGACCGAAGCGCCCACCCGGCGGATCGTCTGCACGAGCAGCAGCGTCGGCATCAGCGCATCCCGATCCACCACCAGCACTTCCGGCTCGCGATAACCTCTCCGCTCGGCTAGCGCCCGAATCGCGCGCTCCTCACCCACGTGATCACTGCCGGACTGATCCAGCCGGATGTAGCCGAGCGCGATTTCCGCCATGTCCGCCCCTCTTCCGTCGATGTGGTGTGGCACCCGGCGCCGGGGATCCCGGACGATGGCAACGCGATCGGCGCTGTCGACGAGGGATGTGCTCGCCCGGCGCCGGGGCCAACTCGAGCGTGGCTGACCTGGTTGTTCGTTCCCAGACACAGAACCGCACGGACCCGATACGCTTCCGGCACACCAGGATGCAGACGTGGGATGGGGGACCACGATGATTGTCACCAATTGGACCGGCGTCGAGGTCAGGGCTTTGCGCTACGCCGCCCTCCGACTGACCCAGGAAGAGTTCGCTGAGCAGGTCGGCTACCAGCCTGTCACGGTCAGAAAATGGCAACGTGCGCCGGATTCCCGACCGATTCGAGGAAAATCTGCCCATGACCTCGATACCCAGCTGGCACGGCTCGATGAGAAACAGTCCGCACGCTTTTGGTCGGCCGTCGCCCAAGCACGGAATCCGAGGCATCCTGGCAGTCATGCATTCCAGATTTCGACGGAACCGTCTGACGGTGTGGTCGACGCCGCTGTATGGGAAGCCGACAGTGACGTGAAGCGGCGTGAATTCGGGCGCCTGGCTGCGGCGGCTGGGGCAGTTGCAGTTCTGGAGTCGTGGGACGTCGACGGCGTCCGAATCGGCATGACCGACGTAAGAGGACTGC
This sequence comes from Nocardia sp. NPDC005745, assembly GCF_040630775.1. Taxonomy (NCBI): domain Bacteria; kingdom Bacillati; phylum Actinomycetota; class Actinomycetes; order Mycobacteriales; family Nocardiaceae; genus Nocardia; species Nocardia sp. NPDC005745. The sequence goes on along the minus strand of NZ_JBEXYF010000004.1, from coordinate 235,262 downwards.
TGGAAGTAGTCGATGCCTTGGAGTTCGAGGACCAGAGGGCAGGTGGCGCTTCCCTGGTCGCGACAGCCGTAGCGCAGTTGGCTCGCGCGAAAAGCCTCTTGGAGACCGGCACTTTCGATAGTGCGAGTGGTAGCGCGTTCACCAGTGCGACCGGTGAATTGGCCGTCCTGGCCGGATGGCTGGCTTTCGACGCCGACATGCATTCGCTCGCGCGCCACTGCTACTCGGATGCCATGGCGTTGGCAAGCCAGGCAGATGACGCCGATCTCACAGCTCATAGCTGCCTGTACGCCGCGAACCAATCCATTGCGCTCAGCCGGACCGGCCAGGCGAATCCACAACACGCGCTGCGTCTCGTCGACCGCGCACGTCACCTGATGCGCGGCCGACCACCTGGCCGTATCCACGCCCTGATCGCAATCCGCCAAGCGCAGGCTTTCGGCTTGCTCGGTGATCGCCGGGAGTTCGGGCGCGCGATCGCGACAGCGTGGCGTGAAGTGGACCACGCAATCGAACACGAACCCCTCGCCGACTGCCCGACGTGGCTTCTCACTGTGGACCACAACGAGGTTCGTGGTCATGAGGCTCGCGGCTGTGGACGTGTCGGCGACCTCGTAAGGGCTGTCAGCCTCTTCGAGACCGTCGCCGACGAGCAGTCGACACACCGAAACGCCGTCAATACACGGGCGTGGCTGGCGTCAGCACGAACAGCAGTAGGAGACCTCGAAGGGGCACTGGCTGACGCGATGTCGGTGTTGGTGCACATCGACAACGGCGTATCGTCGCCCCGCACCCTGAAGGTTCTCGAACCCATTCGGCGCGCGACCGCCGATTTGCCTGCCGCGGACGAGTTCCGGCACCGCCTCGACAAACTCACACAGACAGGGAATATCGCGTGAATCTTCCGGATGTCGAATTCCGGCATCTCGACGCTGTAGAGGCGCGCGCACTCAGGCCCACGGTCGAAGACATCTACCGCCGGTCTTACGTCGACGCGATCGCCTCCGGTGATCCGTTCGATGAGCCTGATCAGTTCATGCACCGATTCGACAACTACACCGACCCCGCAGGCGGCGGTGTGTTCGCGATGGTCATGGCGTATTTCGGCGGGACGCCCGCCGGGCAGACGTGGGGGTGGACGCTGCGTCCGAATGCCGCGTGGTGGAGAAATTTTCAGCCGGACGATGGGTTCGGCGATCGCGCTACATTTACCGCCGAGGATGGCGCCCGGACATTCGCGCTGTCGGAGATCATGGTGTGCGCCGAATACACCGGTCGCGGCTTGGCGCGAAAGCTGCACGATACGCTGTTGAGCAGCCGGGCGGAACGGCGTGCGACGCTACTGGTCGAGCCGGAGAATCACCGCGCTTATGGGGCGTACCTGCGGTGGGGATGGTCCCGAGTCGGTGTGACGAAACCGAGTTGGCCGGACGCACCGACATTCGATGTCTTGATTCGTGAGCTGAGATAGCCCGAGCTAGCGACGCTGGACAAATGAGGCTCGTACGGCAGCGCGTCGTCGCCGTTCCAGAATGCTCGTGCAATCAGATCGCGGACTAGTCGTCTCGCCCCGTCGTGGGGCAGGCAGTCGCCACTACCTGCCCGCTACGACTCCCCCGAATCAGCCCAGCGACCGGAAGAACTCGCGCACGTCGCCGGTCAGCAGCTCCGGCACCTCGAGTGCGGGAAAATGCCCGCCGGAGTAGTACTCCGACCAATGGGTGATGTTGTGGGTGTGCTCGGCGAAGCGGCGGATGGCGTAGTCGCCGTCCTTGAATACCGCGACGCCGGTGGGCACGGTGCCCTTCGGTTTCGGGGCGAACATGGTGGCGTCGTGGAAGCGCTCGTAGTAGAGGTTCGCGACGCTGCGGGCGGTGTCGGTGAACCAGTAGATGCTCACCGTGGTCAGCAGGCGATCGAGGTCGACGGCCTGTTCGGGCAGGGCGTGGGATCGATCGGTCCACTCGCGGTATTTCTCCACGATCCAGCCGAGCTGGCCGGTCGGGGAATCGGCGAGCAACTGTGCGATGGTGTTCGGGCGGGAGCCCTTCAGGTTCATGTAGGCGGAACCGTCGTCCTGGAACTTCTTCATCGCGCCCAGTCGCGCCTTCTCCGCGTCGGTGAGCGCGGCCATGTCGGCGGGGTCGCCGGTCGGGAAGGTCACCAACGCGTTGACGTGCACGCCGAGGACATGCTCGGCATCGATCCGCCCCAGTGCCGGGGCGATGAAGGCGCCGTGGTCCCCGCCCTGCACGCCGTAGCGGTCGTAGCCGAGGCGGGCCATCAGTTCGGCGAGCGCCGCCGCGATCCGGCCGTCGTTCCAGCCCGGCTCGGTGATCGGGCCGGAGAAACCGTGGCCGGGCAGTGACGGGATGACCAGGTGGAAGGCGGGCGCGTCCGGGGCGCCGTACGCGGCGGGGTCGGTGAGCGGGCCGATCATGTCGCGGAAGTCGGCCACCGAACTCGGCCACCCGTGCAGCAACAGCAGCGGCGTGGCCTCCGCTCGGGCCGAGCGCACATGCAGGAAGTGCACATTCTGTCCGGAGACGATGGTGGTGAACTGCGGGTAGGCGTTCAACTCCGCCTCGGCGGCACGCCAGTCGAACTTCTCGGCCCAGTACCCGGCCAGTTCCCTCAGGTAGGCGGTCGGCACACCGCGCTCCCAGCCGACGCCGGGCAGGTCGTCGATCCAGCGGGTGCGGGCCACGCGCGAGCGAAGGTCGTCCAGGTCGGCCTGCGGGATGTCGATGCGGAAGGGGCGGATCTCGGTGTTCGTCATGCCATTGATACTTCGGGTAACGAGGGGCCCGCCGAATCACGAGAATTCATTATTTCCCGTACTCCCCCAGCCCACCGGCAAGTAACGAACGCCGCCGAATCCGGCCGCACCACCCTCGGCCGCCATCACCGACGAGCGCGCCCCAACCGGCCCGGCCGATACCTCGCCACCGACCCCACCGCTCTTATCCGCGAGTGGCACACCATTGCGGCATCGGCCGAGAGGACCCCTCCATGGTGTGTCGCTCGTGAACTCCAGGCAGCCCCCGCGCCCGGTCGACGCCGCGCCTGGCGTTCGACGCGGCTCGGGTGAGGGCGGGGAGCGGCTTTCCTGGTGCTCTTGCTGGAAGTGCCGTCCGCCGCACTCCGCCTCGGCTCCCGCGATTGGCGCCGACCTCGCGGTAGGGGCATGATCGCGCCGTGGTCAGCCTTCCGGTATGCGGCGCCTTGGTGGGGCGGGCCGCTGAGCTTGCGGCATTGCAGGATGCCTATGGGGACCCGACGGTGCATACCGTGCTGGTCGGGGGCGAAGCGGGGATCGGCAAGTCGCGGCTGGTCGCGGAGTTCGGGACGCGGCTCGGGGCCCGCACGGCGGTGCTGTCCGGGCGGTGTCCGGAGTTCGGCGCGAAGGGGGTGCCGTTCACTCCGTTCGTCGCGGTCATGCGCGCACTGCTGCGTGACCAGGGCGTGGATGCGCTCGCGGCGCTGCTCCCGGCGAAACCCGCGCTGGCGCGCTGGCTTCCGGAACTGGCGGCGCGGTCCGGCGCGGCGGAGATCGACACCGATCGGATCCGGTTGTTCGGCGAGATCCTGACCGTGCTGGAACAGTGCTCGATGAACAGACCGCTGGTGGTGGTGCTGGAGGATCTGCACTGGGCCGACGAGGCCGGCTTGGAATTGCTCGCCTTCCTGGTGGCCAACATCGCCGAAGGCGATCTGTTCTTGGTCGGCACCTACCGGCCCGCCGATTCCGCACCGCTGCGCAAGCTGGTCGCGGGCCTGCGCCGCGACCCGGGCGTCCGCCTGCTTTCTCCGGCGCCTCTGACCAGGCACGAGGTGGGCAGACAACTGGCGGCGCTGCGCGGCCGGGAGCCGGAACCAGGGACGATCGGGCGAATCTTCGAGCGCAGCAAGGGAATCCCTTTGTTCGTCGAGGCGCTCGGTCCCGCACCCGAGGATACGCCCGCCGAGCTGTCGGAGCTGTTGCTCGGCCACTTGTCCGACCTGCCCGATCACACCGCGTCGGTACTGCGGCTCGCGGCGGCGGCCGGGTCACCGGTCCGGCACAGCCTGCTGGCGGCCGCCTCCGATCTCGCCGAGGACGCGCTCAACGCGGGTTTGCATCAGCTGATCGACCAGCAGCTCATGGCACCCACCGACACCGGCTATCAGTTCCGGCACGTGCTCATCCGCGACGCCGTCTACGACGATCTCCTTCCGGCAGAGCGAAAAAGGCTGCACAGCAATCTTTCTCGCGTGCTGGCCGCGCTCCGCAAGGAGGATCCGGACGAGTGCCCCTCCGGCGAGCTGGCCTACCACGCGCATGCCGCCGGAGAGTGGCCGCTGGCACTCGAGGCCGCCTGGGAAGCCGCGGCCGAAGCGGAAAACGTTGGAGCGCATCGTGTCCGCGTGCGCTACCTGGACCAGGTGCTCGAATCGTGGGAGCGGGTGCCGGAGGCGGCGAGCCGGGTGGACGCCGACCGGATCGATGTGGTGGAAGCGGTGGTGGCCGCGTGCTATCAGGGCGGTGTCGTCGAGCGCGGGATCGCGGCGGCCGACGAGGCGCTGGCCGTCATCGATGCGGGGACCTACCCGGAGCGCGCGGCCCGGCTGCACTACTACCGCGCGGGACTGCGCAATCAGAGCGGCGGCGGCGGCGAAGACGACCTGCTCGCGGCGCTGGCCTATCTTCCTTCGGACCGGCCGACCCTGCTGCGCGGCGAAGTGCTCGCCGAACTCGCCGCGGCGCGGGTATTCAGCGGTGCTGCGGCCGCAGCCGGGAACGACGCGCGTGCCGCCGTCGAGGTGGCCGAACGGTTACGCAGTGCGCCGAACGCCGACGACACTTCGCCGGTCATGGCTACGCCGCGTGCGCCCGAGGAGGCTGCCGGTGCGGATGCCACGTCCGCATGGCCGCGCTCGAGCGTCTTACGCGACGATCGGCGTGCCGTGGCGCTGGCCGCGCGCGCCTACGCCTATCTCGGGCTGGCAACCGCGGACCGTCCGGAGGCCGCCGTGGCCCACTTCGAACAGGCGCATGCGATCGCGAAGGCCACGCAAGACCCGGGCACATTGCTCACGGTGGTGCTGTGGGAGTCGGCGCTGCTGGTGTCGGCGGGCGCCGACGAGGCTGCCATCGCCGCGATCCAGCAGGGGCTGCGCGCCGCGCACGAAACCTACCGATTCGCGGAGGCGGCGCCGATCCTGCTGGTCAAATGGGCACAGGCGCTCACCGCGCTGGGCCGCTGGAACGAAGCGCTCGAGCTGATCGACGAATCGCTCACCGAGCAGCTGACCCCGTTGAGCACCGCCGCGCTGCTGCTGTGTCACGCGCGGATCATGCTGGCGCGTGGGGACGACGAGGCCGCGGCGACGAGCGCGGCGACCGCGCGGCCCTTGCTCGGGGATCGCCGCTGGGCCAGGCAGTATCAGATCCAGCTGCACACGGTGCAGACCGAGATCGCGCTCGCGGCGGGCAATCCGCAGCGCGCCGCCGAGATCGGCGCGGCGACGCTGACCGCGGACGATCTGACCGCGCACCATCACGAGGCGTGGGCGCTGGCCGACGCGGTGGCGCGAACTCGCTGCGCCCCTCTGGTTCTCAACTCCGTAACGGAGACGCTGCCGGTGACCACCGCGGTCGACGCCGCATACCGGAATTCTTGCCACGCCGTGCGCAGCGGCCGTCCCGCCGACTGGACCGCGACAGCTTCCTCCTGGCGAACCCTGAGTCGGCCATTCGAGCTGGCGCGCAGCCTGGTCGAATCCGGCGAAGCGGAATTGGCCGCAGGTGATCGCGCGGCAGCGCGCAGCGCCCTGCGGTCCGCGCTCCAGCTCGCGGACGAGTTGGCCACGACGCCACTCGCCGAGCGAGCCAGGCAGCTGGCCGACCGCGCCGGGATCGACCTCGCCGAATCCGGGAACCGGCCTTCCCCGGCCCGATCGGCGAGCACCGCGGGCCTGACCCCGCGCGAACTCGATGTGCTGCGCCTGGTGGCCACGGGTGCGAGCAACCGTCAGATCGCGGCCGAGCTGTTCATCAGCGCCAACACCGCCGGTGTGCACGTCTCACGGATCCTCACCAAGCTCGGTGCGTCCAGCCGCACCGAGGCGGCGGCGATCGCACGCGAACGCGGACTGCTCGTGTCCGGGTGAATGACTACCTACCGGCCCCCTGCCCGGCCATCGCACCGTAAGATACAGTAAGTCGAACATGTCTCGAAAGGACGGGCTGATGCGGTCGACCTTGTTGTCCCGGCGCGATCTCGATTTCCTGCTCTACGAGTGGCTGGACGTGGAGCGGCTCACCAAACGCGAGCGGTACGCCGAGCACTCGCGCGAGACCTTCGACGCCGTGCTCGACCTCAGCGAGCAGCTCGCGACCAAATACTTCGCGCCGCACAACAAGCTCAACGACGCCAACGAACCCACCTTCGACGGCGAGCGCGTGACCATCATCCCGGAGGTCGGGCAGGCGCTGGAAGCCTTCGCCAAGGCCGGATTGCCTTCGGCGGCAATGGATTACGACCTCGGTGGCGCACAGCTGCCCGCGACCGTCGCGCAGGCGAGCTACGCCTGGTTCCAGGCGGCCAACCCGGGCACCGCGGGCTACCCGTTCCTCACCGTGGCCAACGCGAATCTGCTCCTCGCCCACGGCCCGGAGCACGTCGAGAAGTTCGTCAAGCCCATGCTCGCGGGCCGTTTCTTCGGCACCATGTGCCTGTCGGAGCCGCAGGCGGGCTCGTCGCTGGCCGACATCGTCACCCGCGCCGAACCGCAGGACGACGGCAGCTATCGCCTGTTCGGCACGAAGATGTGGATCTCGGGCGGCGACCACGAGCTCGGCGAGAACATCGTGCACCTGGTGCTGGCCAAGATCCCCGGTGGGCCCGCGGGCACCAAGGGCATCTCGCTGTTCGTGGTGCCCCGCTTCCTGGTCGGCGACGACGGCGCGATCGGCGAACGCAACGACGTCGCCCTGGCCGGGCTCAACCACAAGATGGGCTTCCGCGGCACGGTGAACACCGTCCTGAATTTCGGCGAGGGCCGCTGGACGCCGGGTGGCGCGCCGGGCGCGGTCGGCTACCTGGTCGGGGAACCGCATCGCGGCTTGACCTACATGTTCCACATGATGAACGAGGCGCGCATCGGCGTCGGCCTGGTCGCCACCGCGCTCGGCTACACGGGATACCTCGAGTCGCTGGACTACGCCCGCACCCGCACGCAGGGCCGGGCCAAGCTTCCCGCCGACCCGTCCGCGCCGCAGCGGCCGATCATCGAGCACGCCGACGTGAAGCGAATGCTGCTGGCACAGAAGGCATATGCCGAAGGCGCGCTGGCGCTGGTGCTCTACTGCGCGCAGCTGGTCGACGAGCAGCGCACCGCCGAGTCCGACGACGACCGCCGCGCGGTCACCCAACTGCTGGACATTCTGACCCCGATCGCCAAGAGCTGGCCCTCGCAGTGGTGCCTGGAGGCCAACAGCCTCGCCATCCAGGTGCTCGGCGGCTACGGCTACACCCGCGAATACAACGTCGAGCAGCACTATCGGGACAACCGGCTCAACCCGATCCACGAGGGAACGCACGGCATCCAGGGCCTGGACCTGCTCGGGCGCAAGGTGACCCAGCAGGGCGGCGCGAGCCTGCTCGCACTCGGGTCCCGGATCGATGGGACCATCACCGCCGCTCGCGCGACGGGCGGCGAGGCGGCCGAGCTGGCCGCACAACTGGATTCGGCGTGGCGGCGGCTGGTCGAGGTCACCGCGGGGCTGTTCGCCTCCGGCGATTTCGAGGCCGCGCTGGCCAACAGCTCGGTGTACCTGGAAGCCTTCGGGCACACCGTGCTGGCCTGGATCTGGCTCGAGCAGTTTCTCGCCACCGCCGACCGTGCGGGCGATTTCTACGATGGCAAGCGGCACGCGGCCCGGTTCTTCTATCGTTTCGAATTGCCCAAGACCGCACCGGCACTGGATCTGCTCGCCAGCCTGGACACGACTACTCTGCGGATGCGCGACGCCTGGTTCTGAACACCACCCGTTTCGATACACTTCGCAGAAGATGTATCATTCCGCGGTGATCGATTCCAGTCAGCGGACCACCCGCCCTCCCGGCCGACCGGCCTCCGCGACCAGGGAACAGGTCATCGAGCACGCTCGCCGGGCGTTCCTGTCCGGTGAGCGCGTGGACATCCAGGCGATCGCCGGACAGCTCGGGCTCAGCCGCGCGTCGGTCTACCGCTGGTTCGGCTCTCGCGACGGCGTGCTCGGTGCGGTCCTGGCCGGGGAGTTCGAGGCGCTGCTCAGCCGGGCGGACGCCCGCCGTCGCTCCACCGGCGCGCGGCGCATCCTGGACGTGCTGTATCGGGTCAACCGGTGGATGACCGACAACGAACCGTTCCGGCGCTACTTCGAGAACGAGCCGCTGTCCGGGCTGCGCATCCTCACCGCGAGCGACGGGCCGGTACAGCCGCTGGTCGTCGGCACCGTCCAGGAACTGATCCTCCGCGCCACCGAAGAGGACGGATACCAACCGCCGCTGGAACCGGCGCTGCTGGCCTACACGCTGGTCCGCCTCGGCGAGGCGTTCCTCTACAACGACAACGTCGCCGGTATCCGCGGCGACGTGGACCGGTTGCACGAGGTGCAGGCGGCGCTGCTCGGCATCCCCGAGGCGATCGAGCCGTAGATATCTACGGCCCCCGATCGTAGATTCGCCCGGCGGGGGCCACGCGCCCCCGCTTTCGAATCGCTGTGATCGGAATTCGGCAGTCGGCGTCCTATGTGGCGTATTGGCCGGGCCGCCGCGTATATCGCCAGGTCGGGCCGCAGTGCGCCCGGCGCAATAACATCCCCTGATTTCCGTCGGCGTCGACGCGGGCGAATACGCCGCCGCCACCCCGTTATCGTCGCTATTCGTGCAGGTCAGCGATGGAAAGGCGGAAACGGTGGCAGCGGAACCCACGCCGGTGCGGCAGTTGCGCGCCGATCAGGCGCGGCGGGTGGCCGACATCCTGCGCCACCAACTGCACGCGGGCGCGTTCGACGGCGCGCTGCCGAGCGAACAAGAGCTGGCCGCCGAGTACGGCGCCTCGCGCAACACCGTCCGCGACGCCTTGGCGCTGTTGAAGGACGAGGGCTTGATCGACCGGGCGCCCAAGGTGGGCACCCGCGTGGCCACCCGCAAGTACGACCACGGGCTCGACGCCCTGCTCGGATTGCAGGAGACCTTCAAAGGCCACGGCACCGTGCGCAACGAGGTGCGCGCGGCGATGCACGTCGCCGCGCCGCCCGCCGTCGCGCGCAGGCTCGGTCTGGCGCCGGGCGAGCGGGTGGTCTATCTCGAGCGGCTGCGCTACCTCGCGGATCTGCCGTTGAGCCTGGACCTGACCTACCTCGTGCCCGACATCGGCACCGAGGTGCTCGGCCACGATCTCGAGCACACCGACATCTTCGTGCTGCTGGAACGCATCAGCGGCCGCTCGCTCGGCTCGGCCGATCTCGCCCTGGAAGCGGTGCCCGCCGACCCGCACACCGCCTCCACCCTCGACGTCCCCGGCGGCGCGCCGCTGCTGATGCTGGAACGGCTGACCCGGCTGGACGACGGCCGCCCGGTCGATCTGGAGTACATCCGCATGCGCGGCGACCGCATCACCATGCGCGGCAGCCTGACCCGCAGCACCCCCGAATGGAAGGTCCTCTAGATGGCACTCGTGAACCAGCGCGCCGACATCCCCGTCACCATCGACGAGTCGTTGTGTATCCAGGGCTGCACGCTGTGCGTGGAGATCTGCCCGCTCGACTCCCTGGCCATCAACCCCGACAACGGCAAGGCCTTCATGCACGTGGACGAGTGCTGGTACTGCGGTCCCTGCGCGGCCCGCTGCCCCACCGGCGCCGTCACCGTCAACATGCCCTACCTGCTCCGCTGATCTGGAAGACCGATGAAAGCAAAACTCGCCCCCGTCCTGCTCGCCGCCGCGCTCGCGCTGACCGGGTGCTCGCTGGAGCAGACCGACGACACCCCCGCCGGCACCGTGAAAGTGGTCGTCGGCTACCAATCGAAGACCATCAACACCGTCACCGCGGGCACCTTGCTGCGCGCGCAGGGCTACCTCGAGCGGCGGCTACAGAAGATCACCGACAACGGCGGGGCCAAGTATCAGGTCGAGTGGCAGGACTACGACACCGGCGCGCCGATCACCGCGCAGATGGTGGCCGAGAAGATCGACATCGGGTCGATGGGTGATTACCCGTTGCTGATCAACGGCTCCCGCACCCAGGCGGGCGAGCGCTCGCGCACCGAACTGGTGTCGGTCACCGGGTACAACCCCAAGGGCGCGCTGAACATGGTGGTGGTGCCGAACGACTCGGCGGCCACCGGCATCGGCGATCTGGCGGGGCGAAAGATCTCGGCCAGCGTGGGTTCGGCCGGGCACGGCACGCTGGTGCAGGCGCTGACGCGGGCCGGTATCGACCCGGCCAAGGGCGTGGAGGTGCTCAACCAGCAGCCGCAGGTCGGCGCGACCGCCCTGGAATCCCGTCAGGTGGGCGCGCTGTCCCAGTTCGTCGCGTGGCCCGGTCTGGTCGTCTTCCAGAACAAGGCCAAGCTGCTCTACGACGGCGCCGAACTCGGCGTGCCGACCTTCCACGGCGTGGTGGCCCGGCGCGCCTACGCCGCCGATCACCCGGAGGTGCTCCAGGCGTTCCTGGCCGCGCAACTGGACGCCACCCAGTTCCTGCGGGACGAGCCGTTCGAGGCCGCGAAGATCGTCGCCGACGGGTCCGGGCTGCCCCAGGAGGTGGTGTACCTCTACAACGGCCCCGGCGGAACCAGTTTCGACACCACGCTCGAGCCCAGCCTGATCGCGGCGCTCAAAGGCGATGTGGCGTACCTGAAGTCGATCGGCGATTTCGCCGACCTGGACATCGACCGGTTCGTCGACGACGCGCCGCTGCGCAAGGCGTTCGCGGAGACCGGCCGCGACTACGACCGCGAACTCACCGACACCGCCAACCCGACCCGCGTCACCGGCGCCGATCCCGTCTGCGGCAAGGCGGCGGAGAATCCCGCGCTGGCCGGCGAGTTGTGGCTGGACGGCGCGACGAAGCCGCAACCGGCCGCGGATCCGACCTGCCTGCTGCGCGCGGTTCAGGTCGCGAAAGCGCAGGGCAAGACGATCCGCGCCGCCTACATCCCGGATACCGAACTCGGCACCCGCTGGTTCGCAGACAAGTCGATCTGGCTGCGCGACGGGGACGGCTATCTGCCCTTCACCACCGCCGCGGCCGCGCAGCGCTACCGGCAGGCACATCCGTCCGCCACTCCGGTCACCTACGACCGAGCCGTCACGGAAGTACGCGGATGACCAGCGAACTCGCCGCCCCCGCGGTGCGGGCCACCGCGGAAACCACCGCGGTCGGCTCGGAGGCCGCCCCGGCGTGGCGATCGGCTTGGCGCTCGCGGCTGCTGCGCGTGGGCTCCGTCGCCGTCGCGGTCGGCCTGTGGCAGCTGCTCACGGTCAACAACGTGCGGGCGGGCCTGCGTTTCGACACGTTGCCGACCGTCACCGAGATCGTCGCCGAATTCGGCACCCAGTTGCGCGCCGACCAGTACTACCTGGACATCGCGCAGTCGCTGATCCGGATCGTCACCGGCTTCGGGCTGGCCGCGGTGGTCGGCGTGATCGCGGGCATCGGCCTCGGCCGCTCGCGGCTGCTCGCCGACACCTTCGGGCCGCTGGCCGAACTGGTCCGGCCGATCCCGGCCATCGCCCTGGTCCCGGTCGCGATCCTGCTGTTCCCCAGCGACGAATCCGGCATCGTGTTCATCACGTTCACCGCGTCGCTGTTCCCGGTGCTGGTGAGCACCAGGCACGCGGTGCGCGCACTGCCCACGATCTGGGAGGACGCGGTGCGCACCCTCGGCGCGTCCCGCCTGGACGTGCTCGCGCGCGTGGTGTTCCCCGGCATCCTGCCCGGCGTCTTCAGCGGACTGTCGGTCGGCGTCGGCGTGGCATGGATCTGCCTCATCTCCGCGGAGATGATCTCCGGACGTCTCGGCGTCGGCTACCGCACCTGGCAGGCCTACACCATCGTGGACTATCCGGCGGTGTTCGTCGGCATGATCACCATCGGCGTCCTCGGTTTCGCGACATCGGGGCTGGTCGAGCTGGCCGGCCGCCGTATCACCCGCTGGCTGCCCAGAGAGGTCGAAGCATGACCACAGTGATCGACGCACCGGCATCGACCGGAATGCGTCTGAGCCTCACCGGCGTCCGGATCGCCTACGGCGGCGAACCGGTGCTCGACGGACTCGATTTGGCGATCGCGCCCGGCGAGATCCTGGTCGTGGTCGGCAAATCCGGCTGCGGCAAGTCGACCTTGCTGCGCGCGATCGCCGGACTGCGCGCCCCGGAGGGCGGAGCCATCCTGGCCGACGGCGACCGCGTGCGCGGCCCCGCGGCCGACCGCGCCCTGGTGTTCCAGGACGACGCGCTGCTGCCCTGGCGCACCGTGCGGCAGAACATCGAACTCGCCCTGCGCCTGCGCGGCACGCCCCGGGCCGAGCGCAGAGCCACCGCGCTGCACTGGGTGGACGAAGTCGGGCTCACCGGGTACGCCGACTATCTGCCGCGCGACCTGTCCGGCGGCATGCGCCAGCGCGTCCAGCTGGCGCGCAGCCTGGCCGCCGCGCCGCGCGCCGTGCTGATGGACGAGCCGTTCGGCGCGCTGGACACCCAGACCAGGGAAACCATGCAGCGCTTGCTCATCCAGACCTGGCGCGCCCATCCCACCACCATCGTCTTCGTCACCCACGACCTCGACGAGGCCCTCCTGCTCGGCGACCGCATCGCCGTGCTCGGCGGCGCCACGCTGCGGGCGCTGGTACCGGTGCCCGGGCCGCGCGAGGCGATCGACCGGGCCGCGACGAAGGCCGAGATCCTGGAGAAACTGTGAACATTCCGCCGCTGTCGGAACGAATCCGGCTGGACTGCGACGTGCTCGTCATCGGGGGCGGCACGGCGGGCACGATGGCCGCGCTCACCGCCGCCGAGCAGGGTGCGAACGTGCTGCTGCTGGAGAAGGCGCACGTGCGGCACTCCGGTGCGCTGGCCATGGGCATGGACGGCGTGAACAACGCCGTGATCCCAGGCAAGGCCGAACCGGAGGACTACGTCGCCGAGATCACCCGGGCCAACGACGGGATCGTCGACCAGCGCACCATCTATCAGACGGCGACGCGCGGCTTCGCCATGGTGCAGCGGCTGGAGCGCTACGGCGTGAAGTTCGAGAAGGACGAGTACGGCGAGTACGCGGTGCGCCGGGTGCACCGTTCCGGCTCGTACGTCCTGCCGATGCCCGAGGGCAAGGACGTCAAGAAAGCGCTGTATCGCGTTCTGCGTCAACGCAAGATGCGCGAGCGGATCCGCATCGAGAACCGGCTCATGCCGGTGCGTGTGCTCACCGAGGGCGGGCGCGCCGTCGGCGCCGCCGCCCTGCACACCCGCACCGGTGAATTCGTCGCCGTCGCCGCGAAAGCGGTGATCCTGGCCACCGGGCCGTGCGGCAGGCTCGGGCTGCCCTCCAGCGGATACCTGTACGGCACCTACGAGAATCCGACGAACGCGGGCGACGGCTACTCGATGGCCTACCACGCGGGCGCCGAACTCAGCGGCATCGAATGCTTCCAGATCAACCCGCTGATCAAGGACTACAACGGCCCGGCCTGCGCCTACGTCGCCAATCCGTTCGGCGGCTATCAGGTCAACGCCGACGGTGAACGCTTCGTCGACTCCGACTACTGGTCGGGACAGATGATGGCCGAGGTCAAGCGGGAGATCGAATCCGCGCGCGGACCCATCTATCTCAAGGTGTCGCACCTGCCCGACGAGACGCTGAGCACGCTGGAAGGCATCCTGCACACCACCGAGCGCCCCACCCGCGGCACCTTCCACGCCAACCGCGGCCACGACTACCGCACCCACGACATCGAGATGCACATCTCCGAGATCGGCCTGTGCAGCGGGCATTCCGCTTCCGGCGTGTGGGTCGACGAGCACGCGCGCACCACGGTGCCCGGCTTGTACGCGGCGGGCGATCTGGCGTGCGTGCCGCACAATTACATGATCGGCGCGTTCGTCTTCGGCGATCTCGCCGGCGCGCACGCCGCGTCCACCCTGGACGAGGTCGCCGCGCCCACCGAGCTGCCCGAGGACCAGCTGGCCGCGGCCCACGAGTTGATCTACCGGCCGCTGCGTCAACCGGACGGGCCGCCGCAACCGCAGGTCGAATACAAGCTGCGGCGTTTCGTGAACGACTATGTCGCGCCGCCCAAGACCGCGGCCAAGCTGAGCATCGCGGTGGAGACCTTCGACCGGATGCGCGCGGAGGTCGAGGGCATCGGCGCGCGCACCCCGCACGAGCTGATGCGCGCGGTGGAGGTGTCGTTCATCCGCGATTGCGCCGATATGGCCGCCCGCAGCTCGCTGACCAGGACCGAATCCCGTTGGGGCCTCTATCACGAGCGCGCCGACCTACCCGAACGCGACGATGTCGAATGGCGATACCACCTCAACCTGCGCAAGAACCCCGACGGAACCATGGCGTTCCTGAAGCGCCCGGTGGCGCCGTACCTGGTGCCCGTGCCCGGGCTCGACGACCTGCCCTCGGCCGATGCCGAGGCGGTGCCGGTGCACCAGCCGCACCGGATCGCAGGCCGTGCGCCGCATACCGGCGCAGGCGCTGAGCAGGAGCGGACCGGAGCCGCTGCTACGCAGTCCGCCACTCCCCCATCACCCCGGATCGTCGCGTTGCTCGCGCTCGACGAGCCCACCGTGGAGCAATTGTCGGCTTATCTGACCGATCCCGACGCGGGCGTCCGGGCCGCGGCGATCTCGGTGCTGAGCGAGCACACCCCGGAGGGCTTCTCGATCGCCCTCGGCGAGGCCTTGGACGACGAAGCGGCCTCGGTCCGGCGTGCGGCCGCGGCCGGTCTGCGCGAGCTCGTCGAAGTGCTGCCCTCCGCGGAAGGGCTTGCCGACCGGCTCGGTTCGGCCGATCCCGTCGTGCGGTCCACCGTGATCGATCTACTGCGCGCGCTGCGGGCGGGTGAGGCCGCGCAGTATCGCGCCGCCTTGGCGGACGGGGATCATCGCGTCCGCATCGAAGCGGTCCGCGCGCTGGTGTCGCTGAACGATCGTGACGGCGTCGCCACCCTGGCCGCCGACGACAACCGGGAAGTGCGGATCGCCGTCGCCCACGGCCTCGCCGCCATCGGCGACGGCGGACTCGAGGTGATCCGTCGCCTCGGCGACGACCACGACCCGCTGGTGTGTGCCGCGGCGCTCACCGCGTTCGCACAGGTGGGTGGCGAACCCGCGGACGTCACCGCACTGGACGCCGCTCTGCGCCATTCGGCCTGGCAGATCCGTCAAGGTGCGGCGCGCGGGCTCGCGGGCGCCGACCCGGACCTCGCGGTGCCGATTCTGGCCGCCGCCCTGCACGATCCGCATCTCGACGTCCGCAAGGCGGCGGTGCTGTCGCTCTCGGCGTGGCCGCACCTGCCCGCCGCGCACGACGCGCTGCGCGCCGCGATCGACGACACCGATGCCGACGTGCGCGCGTATGCCCGGCGGGCGCTGGCCGCCCAGCCCACGGCCTAGGGCAACATGGTTGCCGCAGCTCGAATCGCTGATTAAATTAGCGGCTCGACCGTTGCCGACGCGCTAACCAGGGTATAGCCGGGTGGTGACGGGGCGGCCGACGACGAGTCCGCGCCGTTGTCCATCAGCAGCGACGGGAGTGTGGCGTTGACCGTGCCGAACTGGCTGGATCTGGCCGTGCTCGGCATCCTCGCGGTCGCGGCGGTGCTCGGCTGGCGCCGTGGCGCCATCGTGGGGCTGCCCGGCTTCGCGGGTGGATTGGCGGGGGCGATCCTCGGCGCGGCGCTGTCGGCGGCGGTGCTCGGTCAGCTCGCTCCGGGCGCCGTGCGGCTCCTCCTGGTGCTGATGCTGATCGTCGGGTTGGTCGCGTTCGGCGCGGTCGCCGGGCACCGGGCCGGACAAGCCGCGCTCGCGGCGGTTTCCGATCCCCGCACGCGGCGCGTCGACGCCCTCTGCGGCTGCCTCGTTCATGTGCTCGCGGTCCCGCTGGTGGTGTGGCTGTTCGCCGCGCCGGTGGAATCCGCAGCCCTGGTGCGTGATTCGACCACCGTGCGGACCGTGGACGACGTCGCGCCGTTCTGGCTGTCCGGGCTGTCGGAGGTGCTCACCGGGCCGATCATGGAGGCCGGGCTCGGCCTCCCGCTAGCGCCGCCCGATCCCGGCATCCTCGACGGGCCGATGCCCGCCGAACTGCGGGCGAGCGTGCTGCGGATCCAGGACCTCGCACCGATCTGCGGTGTGCGCCAATCCGGCTCCGGATTCGTCATCGCGCCGGAGCGGGTGCTGACCAACGCGCACGTCGTCGCAGGCTCCAGCAAGGTCTCCGTCGACGCCCCGACCGGATCGCTCACCGCCGATGTCGTGCAGTTCGATCCGACCATGGACATCGCGGTGCTCGCCGTCCCCGGTCTCGCCGCGCCCGCCCTCACCGTCGCGCCCGAGCCCGCCGGTCCCGGCGCCGACGCCATCGCGCTCGGCTATCCGCGGGGCGGGTCCTACACCGCGTCCGCCACCCGGGTGCGCAGCCGGGCCGCGCGTCAGGTACGCGACATCTACCGCACCGGTCTCGGCGAACGCGAGATCTACACCGTGGACGGGTCGATCCAGCACGGCAATTCGGGCGGACCGCTGGTCGACCGCGCCGGCCGCGTGCTGGGCATCGTGTTCGGTGTCGACGAGAACAACAGCAACGTCGGGTTCGCCACGAGCCTGCCGGAGGTCCTCGATCGGCTCGACCAAGCATGGCGATCCGACCGGCCGGTCGACACCGGCCCCTGCGCCTCCTGACCGGTGTCAGGACGCGTCGGCGACGATCACCACTCCGCTCGAGGCGTCCAGCAGCGGAATCGTGCGCTCCGCGGCGTCGTCGACGTGCACGCGCGGGTGCGTGGGCAGTTCGGTCTCGTAATAGGTGCCCGGACCGTAGAACTGGCCGTACTTCACCACCACACCGTCGAAGTCCAGCACGGCGGCTTCGTGCTCCTGGATCGCCGCACCCCGTCCGGGCGGCAGCTCCCACGCGATACTCTGCGCGAGAAAGCGTTTCGCACCGGCCGCCCGCGCGGCGGCGATCAAGTTGCGGGTGCCCTCGGTGCGGATGCGCGAGTTGGCCTCGGCCCGCTCCGGCAGCAGCGCCACGTCGTCCGGCAGGTCGGTGAGCTGATGCATCACCATGTCGGAGCCGAACCCGACCACGGCGGCGGTCAAAGCATCCACGTCGTAGACGTCGCATACCACCGGCTCGGCGCCGGCCGCCCGCAACCGGTCGGCTTTCGCCGCCGACCGGGTCATCCCCGCCACCTCGTGTCCCGCCGCGAGCAGCGGAAGCAGGCGGACGCCGATCACGCCGGTCGCCCCGGCCAGGAAGATGCGCACGGTGTTCATTTTGCAGCGCCCGCGGTGCTGCGTGTTCGCCGGGATGGGTTTGTTCCGCCACCAGGTCACGCGCGGGCAGAACAGCGGGTCAACCGCAGCTCACCCAAGCGGTGACCGCGTTGTGGTCCACCGCGTAGTCGATTCCGCGGGCGGCCAGCATGCGCAACACGGCCGTGTTGTCCGCCGTCGTGCTCACGAAGACCTTCGCGTACCCCTCTGCTCTCGCCCGCTCGAGCAGTCCGCCGAGCACCGCGGTCCCGATGCCCGCTCCCCTGCGGGAACGGCCGATCCATACGCCGGCTTCGGCGGCTCCCGGCGCGTCGGGCAGCGGACACAGGCGTGCCGCCCCGACCACATCGCCGTCCACTCGGATGCCGTAGGTCGACTCGATCGGCGGACTCGCCAGCGCCCGGCCTCGGTGGAACGCCAGGAAGCCCGCTGTCCGGTCGGCATCCCAGCCGCCACCCGGCTGCTCGACCGGCATCACCTCGCCCGGCTCCGCGTCCGCCACGGCCGCGCGCAGCAGATCGGTGAGGCATCGCTCGTCGAGCGGTTCCAGGGTGACATGGACGGGCACAGCGCCGATCCTGTCACCGGATCCGACCACGCGCGACCGTATTTCCACCCGCTCGGACCGGAGTGATCGGCAGCCGCAGCGCGCCCGGCGCGGCGACGGGGACCACCGGATTCTTCGGTTCGATCGCAGCGAGCCTGCGGTAGGCGGTCCCGAGGGGCGGGCGCGGGTCGTCCTCGCCCTTGTTCGGCCACAGCGCCATGGCGCGTTCGGCTTGGGCGGTGATGGTCAGCGAGGGATTCACGCCCAGGTTCGCCGAAATGGTCGACCCGTCGGTGATGTGCAGGCCGGGATAGCCGTAGACCCGGTGATACGCGTCGACGACGCCGGTCTCGCGCGAGTCGCCGATGGCGCAGCCACCGATGAAGTGGCCGGTGATCGGAATGTTCATCAGCTCGGTCCACGCGCCCTGCGGCAGGCCGCCGATCTTCTCGGCGATCCGCCTGGTCACTTCGTGGCCCTCCGGAATCCAGGTCGGCGGCGCGGTGCCGTCGCCCGGCTTGGTCGTCATCCGCCTGCCGAACAAGCCGCGCTTGGTGTAGGTCACGATCGAGTTGTCCACGTTCTGCATGACGAGCACGCCGATGATGCGCTCCGACCAGCGCCGGGGATTGTGCAGCCGATGCAGGTGACGGCGCTGCGCGATGAGTTCCCGCACCCCAAGCCACCAGCGGGCCCTGCCTTCCTGGCCGTCCACGAGCACGGTGGTCAGCAAACTCATCGCATTGCTGTCCTTGCCGTAGCGGACCGGCTCGATATGGGTGTACTCGTTGGGGTGGATGGACGAGGTGATCGCGACGCCCTTGGTGAAGTCGGAGTCCTTGCGCAGGGAGCGCGCCCCGAGCACCGCTTCGGAGTTGGTGCGGGCCAGATGGCCCAGCCGGGGCGAGACATGCGGCAAACTGCCGTTCTCGCGCAATCGGTGCAGCAGCTTCTGGGTGCCGAGCGCGGCGGCCGCGAAGATCACCTGATCGGCGGTGAAGGTCTGCCTCTCCTTGCGCACCCACCGTCCGGTGCGCACCGTCCGCACTTCGTAACCGCCCTCCGGTCGTGGCCGCACGTCGGTCACGGTGGTGAGCGGATGCACTGTCGCCCCCGCCTTTTCGGCCAGGTAGAGGTAGTTCTTCACCAGGGTGTTCTTCGCGCCGTGCCGGCAGCCGGTCATGCACTCGCCGCAGTGCGTGCAGGTCGAGCGCGCCGGTCCGGCGCCGCCGAAGAACGGGTCGGCGACCTGCTGACCCGGACGGGAATCGTTGTCCGCGAACAACACTCCGACCGGTGTGCGGCGATAGGTGTCGCCGATGCCCATCTCCTCCGCGACTTCGCGCAGAATCCGGTCGGTGGGTGTGGTCGCCGGATTCTGGGTGACGCCGAGCATGCGTTTGGCCTGGTCGTAATACGGCGTCAGCTCGTCGCGCCAATCGGTGATGTGCGCCCACTGTTTGTCGCGGTAGAACTTCTCCGGCGGCTCGTACAGCGTGTTGGCGTACACCAGCGACCCGCCTCCGACTCCCGTTCCGCTCATGATGAAGGTGTCGTTGAGCAAGGTCATCCGCTGGATGCCGTAGCAGCCGAGTTTCGGCGCCCACAGGTACTCGCGCAGATGCCAGGAGTTCTTCGCGTACTCGTCGTCGGCGAACCGCCTGCCCGCCTCGAGCACACCGACCCGGTATCCCTTCTCGGTCGCTCGCAGTGCGGCCACGCTGCCGCCGAAGCCGGAACCGATGACGAGCACGTCGTAGTGGCTGTCCATGCGCTCGAGCGTATGGCGGCAAACACGCAGGCCGGACGAGAGATACGGACGGGATATCGAGATTTCCGGCCATCTTCCCGTTCCGCTTCCCACCGCGGCGAGCAACCCGCCGGGAAACCACGGCGGCCCTCGTATGCTCACTGCGTCGCGTCCAGCGAGAGGGAGAGCCTGCGACGGATCGCGAAGTACTGACCTGGGAATCGTTCGGTTCCGCGAGCCGGGAACTCGCCGCGGCCATCGCGGCGGACGGCTTCGAGCCCGATCTGATCCTGTCGATCGCCCGGGGCGGGCTGTTCGTGGCGGGCGCCCTCGGCTACGCCTTGGACGTGAAGAACCTGCACGTGATGAACGTGGAGTTCTACACCGGTATCGACCAGCGCCTGGAACTGCCGGTGATGCTGCCGCCGGTGCCGCAGACCGTGGATCTGGCCGGCGCCACGGTGCTGGTCGCCGACGACGTCGCCGACACCGGCGCCACCCTGAAACTGGTTCGCGACTTCTGCTCCGGCAAAGTCGCCGAGGTGCGCTGCGCGGTGATCTACCAGAAGCCGTGGTCGAAGGTCGACAGCGAGTACGTGTGGCGGCGCACCGACCGGTGGATCAATTTCCCCTGGTCCACCGAGCCGCCGGTAGTGCAACGCCGGCCACGCGTGCTCGACGCGTAACCCGGTTGTGCGGCGCTGTCGCCGGGACATCGCGGCAGCCGAGCCGGTGCGAAATGTCGCCGGATGGGGCGACTCTCGCGGACATGACATGGATCCGTCCGGTGGCGTCGGGCCGATCAGACGCGGTCGTGGAGCGTGACCTGGTAGCCGTCGGGGTCGGCGAAGGTGAATGTCCGACCGAAGGGGCCGTCGATCGGCGCGGAGACGATGGTGTGACCGTCGGCGACGAGGGCATCGTGAATGGCCTGGACGTTTGTTGCGTGCAGCCAGATCGCGGCACCGATGCCGGGCTGAGCAACAGAGGCGAGATCGGTGCCGGGGACGACGTCGCGGAGTGCGAACGCGATCGGTTTCGTCTCGAAGACGACGGCGTGCGGAGGTCCGGTCTGCGAGCGGACGAGGCCGAGGTACTGCTCGTAGAACGCCTGTGAAGCGGCAAGGTCGCGCGCTTGGAGCGAGATGAAGTCGGGGCCGGTGACGGGCATGATGATGCTCCTCATTCTGTGTCAGTTTTCTGACACCGATGAATCTATGTCAGAATGCTGACATGAGTCAAGACGGTGCGGGCGTCGACCTGGAGACGTCACTGGGCTACCTGCTGAAAGAGGCCTCGAGCACCCTCCGCGTGGCCATGGAGGAGGTGCTGCGGCCACTCGGGATGAGCGTGACGCACTACTCCTGCCTGGAGCTGCTGGCTCAACGACCAGGCCTGTCGAACTCCGAGCTCGCGCGGGGCGCGTTCGTGACACGGCAGTCGATGAACGTGCTACTCCAAGCTCTGGAACGAGACGGCTACGTGACAAGGCCCGCGGAGGCACCCGTCGGAAAGGTACTTCCCACGCGGCTCACGCCTCGCGGACGGCGGAGCCTCGAGAAGGCGACCGTAGCGGTCCGGTCCGTCGAGGTCAGAATGCTGGCCGGCCTGAGCGAAACCGAGCAGTCGAGCGCGTTCCGGATCCTGCGGAGCATGATCCATTCCCTGCGCGATGGCAACGACGCTGCATAGCTCGTTGCCGTCCGAACGTCGGCCGTCACCTCACCGTGAACGAACGACGATCATCGGCACCTCCACCGAGTGCAGCAGCGCGTTGCTGGTCGACCCCAGCACGGTGCTCGCGAATCCACCTCGACCGCGCGTACCCACGATCACCAGTTGCGTATCCGCCGACTGCTCCAGCAGGGACCGCACCGGCCGATCCGCCGTGACGACGCGCCGCACAGTGACGTCCGGATAACGCTCCCCCCACCCCACCAGGCTCTCGGCCAAGACCGCCTCCGCCGATTCGCGGGCCGCGTCCCACCCTCGGGCAGGCATGTCCAGACCGCTGGTATCGCTCCATGCGTGCAGCGCGACGAGGTCGACCTTCCGCCGAGATGCCTCCTCGAAGGCGAGTTCGACCGCGGGCACGCTGTTGCCGGTGCCGTCGACGCCGACGAGCACCGGTTGGCGGGCCGACACCGCGTCGATCGCGGACATTCCATGGATCACCGCGACCGGGCAATGCGCGTGGTGGGTGGTCGCGGTACTCACCGAACCCAGCAGGCCACGCTGGAACGCACCGAGCCCGCGGCTGCCGACCACCAGCATCCGCGCGTGCGCGGACCGTTCGATGAGCAGCGGGATGGCCAGCTCGAAACTCACCTCGGTGGTGATCGCGGGTTCGTCGCCGGGTGCGGCTGTCCGCGCCACCCGCGCGGCCTCGGCGAGGATTCGGTCGCCGTCGCGGCGCAGCCACTCCAGGTCGGCTTCGCCCAGCGAGATACCCGGCCCGAAACCGGTGGGTATGGCCATGGACGTGATGATGTGCAGCGCGCAACGGTGCAGCGCCGCTTCGGCCGCCGCCCAGGCCACCGCTTGATACGAACTGGCCGACCCGTCCACCGCCGCCAGGATCGCAGAGTTCGATTGTGTTGCGCGCGAGACCTTGTCGATGTCCATGCCGTCTTCCTTTCCACTCCGCGTGCACTGCGGCCACTTCGAGCATCGAGCCTCGGGTGGGTCATCGGCAGAGACGAAGGTCCTTCCCCGGAGGGGACCTCGGACACTGGATCACGGTTCTTGCGGTAGGTCGGCAGCGCCGGATACCGCTGCTTCTGCGGCCCGGGCCTGCTGCCGAAAGCCCTTCGCATCCGGGACCAACGCCAGGCGTGGGCGGCCTCGCCGATCCCTACTCTTCGAGTACACGCCATGCCCACTGCCCGGTCATGGCCGCCCATCAGGTTCAGAAAGCGAAAGTCATGTCTGCCGACCCCGAGAATCCCCCCGTCCTCGTCGGCGTCGACGGGTCGGAGTCCGCGCTCGCCGCCGTGCGCTTCGCAGCGGCCGCCGCGGCCCACCGCCACGCACCGCTGCACATCATCGACTCGATTCCCGCGCCGGCCGATTTCGGACCGGGCGTCGCACTCGAGCAGATCGACTTCGACAGTTACCGCGCGCAGGCGACCGCGGCACTCGAGGCCGCGCGGGCAGCCGCCGCGACAGCCGCCGCCCCGCTCGGCGAACTCGACATCACCACCGAATTGGCCGAAGCACCGCCGATCCCGCTCTTACGCGATCGATCCGAGAACGCGCGACTGCTCGTGGTCGGCACCCATGGGCTGGGCGTCTTCAGCCGCAGCATTCTCGGTTCGGTGAGCACCGCGCTGGCCAGGCACGCCGCATGCCCGGTCGCCGTGGTTCCCGTCGATGTCGAGCATGCGGACGGCCCGGTGGTGGTGGGCGTTGACGGCTCGCCGTGCAGTGCGCGCGCCGTCGAGATCGCCTTCGAGGAAGCCGCCCACCGTAGCGCCGAACTGGTCGCGGTCCACACCTGGTCGGAGTTCTTCCGCTACGACTCGCGCGCCGAGATTCGGCAGGAGGGGGAGGTATTGCTCTCCGAGAGCCTGGCCGGGTACGGCGAGCGCTATCCGCAGGTGCCGGTGCGGCGAGTGGTGGTCGAAGACCGCCCCGCCAGACGACTGCTCGAGGTGGGCGCGAACGCGCGGCTGATCGTCGTGGGCAGCCACGGGCGCGGCGGTTTCGCCGGAATGACCCTCGGTTCGGTGAGTCAGGCGGTGCTGCACGGGGCCTCGGTGCCCGTGCTCATCGCCAGATCGCAGAGCTGACCACCTCGTCCAAACGAACGGGTCATCCCGCGCGGGCAGGAATCGAGTTCACCAGCCGAACCGTGTCGCCGCGCGCCGGCCGTGCGGTCCGCTCCGGGCACATCTCGATCGAGGGAATGCGGTCAATCCAGGGAGTCGATGGCAGCCTGTAGCTTGCCGGCCGCTTGCGTGGCTACCGATTGCAGGGCCGGTTCGTTCGTGACCTCGACCAACAGTTGCGGATTCATCGCTTCCACGAGGATCTCGGCGTCCGAGTCGGGGTTCCGGCGCACGACGACATTGCAGGGCAGCAGGAGCCCGATCTGCCGGTCGATACCGACCGCCTCGTGGGCCAGGGATGGATTGCAGGCCCCGAGGATCAGGTAGTCCTCGATGTTCTCGTCGAGTTTGGCTTTCAGAGTGGCTCGGATGTCGATCTCGGTGAGGACGCCGAATCCCTGCTCGCTCAGGGCGGTCCGGGTCCGGGCGACGGCGTCGTCGAAGCTGGTGTGCAACGTGGTGGACAGTCCCAGGTTCATGGTGCGGTCCTTCCGTGAAAGGGATGATTCGGGTTCCCGCCGTCGGCGGCTCGGCCGTTGAGCTATCCGCGCACCCCGCGACCGCCGTCGCCCACCACCTCGCTCAGCCTCGGGTGAGAAGGTCGTGCTTACGCACTTCGGGCAGGGACAGGGTCTTGTATCCGAGTTCCTCGAACAGCACCGTGATGCGATCGGCTTCGGCGGACATGATGCTCCCGGCGCCCCAATCACGGTGCCGCACAGCACTGTGCACCGGGAACTCGTCGGCGTCCGGTGAGCGCCGCGCGGCGGTTCCGGCATCGCAGGTGTCGCAGTTGCCGCACGGGTCGAGCAGTTGCTCACCGAAGTAACCGAGCAAATGCTGTCGCCTGCACCCTGTCGTCTCGGCGTAGCCGCGCATCATCTCGATGCGCGAGCGGGTCAGTTCTTCGTAGGCCCGCGCGGCCTCCGCCGCCTGCTCGACCGCCTGGCCGGGTGTACGCCCGGAATCCGCTGCGAGCAGGCCGGCTTCGGTGGTGGTGATCGCGCCGACCTGTTCGAGCAGGTTGATCGCCCTCGTGCACCGAGCGGGGGCGGCGGCGACCTGGAGCTGGGACGGCCGGACGGGATGGCCGTGCCGTACAGAGCGTGTGCCACTTCGGCGATGGTGTCCTCGGGGGCCGTCGTCGCGGTGAGGAACTTCTGCAGGCTCAGATCCTCGGGACGGTAGAACAACTGGATCTCGGCGGCCTCGCCGTCACGTCCGGCGCGGCCGATCTGCTGATAGTAGGAGTCCAGCGCATCCGGAACCGACGCGTGGAGGACGAAACGGACATCGGGCTTGTCGATGCCCATGCCGAAGGCCGAGGTGGCCACGATCACGTCGATCGCGTCGGCGAGGAAGTCCTGATGCACCTGCTCGCGGGCAGCGGCCCTCATTCCCGCGTGGTAGGCCGCTACCCGGATGCCGGCCGCCGCTGCTTCCGCGGCATAGAACTCGCTGTCTCTGCGGCTGGCCACGTACACGAGGCCGCGGCACGTCGCCGGGTCGGAGGTCAGTGTTCGGATGCGGGCGATCACGGCGTCGCGCTTGTCGGCGCCGTCGATGAATCGGTCGACAGCCAGGCGCAGGTTCGGCCGATCGAAACCGGCTGCCACTTCGCCAGGGTCGCGCATGCCCAGCCGCGCCACGATATCGCGGCGGACCGGCGGTGCGGCGGTCGCCGTCAAGGCGATCACCCTGGGATGCCCGAGGCGATCGATCACCGGAGCGAGCCGCAGGTAGTCCGGCCGGAAGTCGTGTCCCCACGCCGAAACGCAATGCGCCTCGTCCACCACGAACAGGGCAACCCGCAGGGCGGCCAGGTCGTCGACCAGATCTTCGTTGGCCAGTTGCTCCGGCGAGAGGAAGATGTATCCGGCATCGCCACGGCGCAGAGCGTCCCAGGCCGCTCGGCGCTGGCTCTTGCTCTGGGTGGAGTTCAACGCGACGGCATCCGGAGCACGGCTGTCCTCGATGCTGTCGATCTGATCGTTCTGCAACGCGATGAGCGGAGACACCACCACGGTCGGACCGTCCAGCAGCAATGCGGGCACCTGATAGATCGCCGACTTACCGGCGCCGGTCGGCAGCACGACCAGCACGTCCTTACCGGCCATGACCTGCTCCATGGCCCGCAACTGCTCGTCGTGCAGGTGCGCCCAGCCGAACTTCTCGGCGGCCAGACTTCGCAGGCGGCTGTCGTATTCGGACGAGGTCGTCACCGGCTGGGCATACCACCACCGCCACGGCGGAAACGTCGGTGCGGGGGGGTCAACCGACCCGATCTGCCGCCGTGCCTGCCGAGGGCTCGATCGGACCGACAGGGGTGAGCGGCCGAGCGAGTCGACCGACACTGTGCAGGTGGCGCAGCGCGTGGACATAGGAGTCCAGGAGGCCGGTCTGGCAATAGGGCAGCCCGCGCTCGGCGCAGAACTCCGCGACCAGCGGCTGGGCTCGGCGCAGGTTGGGCCGGGGCATGGACGGGAACAGGTGATGCTCGATCTGATAATTCAGGCCACCCAGGGCCGTATCGATGAGCAGGCTGCCGCGGACGTTGCGGGAGGTGAGCACTTGACGTCGCAGAAAGTCCTTCGAGTCGTCGGCCGCCAGCACCTCCATCCCCTTGTGGTTGGGCGCGAAGGTGCAGCCCATGTAGAGCCCGAACAGGCCCTGGTGCACGAGGATGAAAATCACGGCCTCGGCCGGGGACAGGACCAGGAACACCGCGCAGAGGTACCCGGTGGCGTGCGCGGCGAGCAACAGGCCCTCCCAGGCGCGGTGCGGGATGTCCCATCGCAGCACCGCACGGGCGCTCGCGTAGTGCAGGCTCCAGCCCTCCAGTAGCAGCATCGGAAAGAACAGCCAGGCCTGGTTCCGGAAAATCAGCCGCCGCAGGCCCCGGGCCGCGTGTGCTCGATCGCCGGAATGCGCCAGCACACCCATGACGTCGGGGTCGGCGCCCTCGGTGTTCGGGTGTGCGTGGTGCCGGTTGTGATTGCTGGTCCACCAGCCGATGCTCACCCCGATACCGAGGTTGCCGAAGAGCACGCCGTACCAGTAGTCGGCGCGCCGGGTGCCGAAGATCTGCCGGTGTCCGGCATCGTGGCCGAGGAAGGCGATCTGGGCGAACACCGCGGCCAGGAACGCGGCGACGCCCAGCTGCCACCACGAGTCGCCGACCACCACGAACGCCGTCCACCCGGCCGCGAACGCCACGGCGGTGAGCGCGCTCTTCCAGAGGTAATACCGCCGCCGCCGTCCCAGCAGTCCCGCGCCCCGCACTCGGCGCAGCAACACCGCGTACTCGCTGCCACGCGCGGGCGCAGCACTTTCCATCACCACGGGCCGCCTACCGTCCTGCTCTCGTCGTTGTCCGCCGGACCTCATCCGACCATTGGTGTCCGATCGCAAGTCAAGCACAGAACAGCTCAACCCCTCGGGAGAACAGAATGCCGCGCAGCGGCAGCGCCTCGTTTCCGAACCCGACAGTAAGGGTAGCTCGGACAGGGAGTCAGCGATGATCCGCGCTGGTTCCCGCGGTTCGAGCAGTGAGGAGACGGTCGGGTGTCAGGGTTGTGGGCTGCGGGCGGGTGGGGGTTGCTGGCCGGATCCGCCCTGCTGATAGGGGCTTTGGTGGGATTCTTGGCGCACGTCCCGACGAAGATCGTGGCGAGCGTGATGGGGTTCGGCAGCGGCGTCCTGCTGTCGGCGGTGTCGTTCGAGTTGATCACCGACGCGCACGAACGCGCCGGATTGCCGCCCACCGCGCTCGGCGCCGTGTCCGGTGCGGTGATCTATACCCTCGCCAACCTCGCTCTTGCCCGCCGCGGCGCTCGCCACCGCAAGCGTTCGGGAGACCAGCAACCCAGCGAAGCCGAACAGTCCGGCTCCGGCACGGCCATCGCGTTGGGCGCGCTACTGGACGGTGTGCCCGAGTCCATCGTCATCGGGACCAGCTTGCTCGGCGGCAAGGCCGTCAGCGCCGTCACCGTGGCCGCGGTGTTCATCAGCAATATCCCCGAGGGCCTGTCCAGCGCGGCCGGTATGCGCCGCGCCCACCGCCACCCGCGTTACGTTTTCGGCTTGTGGGGCGGGATAGCGGTGATCAGCGGCGTGTCCGCCATGGCGGGTTACGGATTTCTCGGCGACGCCGCGCCCGCCGTGCTCGCGGCGATCACCGCCCTGGCCGCGGGCGCGATCCTGGCCATGATCACCGACACCATGATTCCGGAGGCGTTCGAGGACGCCCACCTGTGGGTCGGGTTGATCACGGTGGCGGGTTTCCTCACCGCCTTCGCGCTGTCCCAGCTCGACCACTAGGGCTGGGTCATGTTCGGGGAGGGCTTGACTTCGAGCGCGCTCCAGCTCTTAGCGTCGGTGATCATGACGACAACACTGATCACCGGAGCGAACAAGGGGCTCGGTTTCGAGGCCGCCCGCAGACTCCTCGCCGCGGGCCACACCGTCTACCTCGGCAGCCGCGACGCCCAGCGGGGGCGCCGGGCCGCCGAACAGTTGGGCGCGCGGCCGGTGCGTCTGGATGTCACCGACGACGCGTCCGTGGCGGCCGCCGTCGCGACCATCGAGGCAGATGGAGGCCTGGACGTATTGGTCAACAACGCCGGCATCGCACCGGAATGGAGCGCCACCGACACCGTGACCGGCGCGGCGGGCCTCACCGCCGAATTGATGCGGCAGACATTCGAGACGAACGTCTTCGGCGCGGTGCGCGTCCTGCACGCGTTCCTGCCGCTGTTGCGGCGTTCCACCGCCCCGGTCGTGGTCAATGTCAGCAGCGGCCTGGCCTCGCTGAGCAGGCTCACCACCCCGGGCACCCCCGCGTATGCCTACCCGGGCATCGCCTATCCGGCATCGAAAACCGCGGTCAACGTCCTCACCGTGCAGTACGCGAAGGCGTTTCCGGAAATGCGGATCAACGCGGTGGAGCCCGGGTTCACCAAGACCGACCTGAACGGCGGAACCGGCCACCAGACCGTGGAGCGCGGCGCGGAGATCATCGTGCGGATGGCGCAGGTGGGTCCCGACGGGCCCACCGGGGGCTATTTCGATGCCGAAGGCACCCTTCCGTGGTGAGTGTCGAATCGGGCGGCGTTCAGGCGTGCGGCCATCTCACGGCGGCGCGGCGTAGGTGCGGCGCGGGCGTCGTCTCGTCGCCACCGGTGACCGGATCGAATCCGCTCGCGCGATGACCTCGCTCAACCCGTATCCGTTGACGATGGGAATGGCATAGCGGTGTTGGAACCTGGTGCGTAGTTCGATGTCGGCCGGTGCCGTGCAGCAGAGGGCGAAGCGCACCGACGAGGTATCGGTCCGCGTCCGGCCGGGCAACTCGGACAGCGCCGCGTACAGGCCCGGGACCGCGGAGGCGTAGGTAGGACGGATTCGCTCGATCCGGTCCAGGAAAGACCTCGGATCGAGGGGTCCCGCCATGGTCGCGCGCCCTCCGGCGGCCAATGGCGACAACGCGCCCAGCACGATGCCGCAGATCTGCCGCATCGGCAGGGTCGACAAGCTGTGGTCGGCATCGGCGAGGGCGAAGACCTTGATCACCAACTGGCACATCGCCCCGAGGTTGCGGTGGTCGAGCACCGCTCGGCTGCTGCCGCCGCCGTAAGTGATCAGCGCCGGTGCCTCCAAGCCCGGCCACGCCGCTTCTGTGACGTCGTGTTCCGCCCCGCCGATCGCCGGGACGGGCGGGACGACCCGGACCGGACCGGAAGTCACCGGAGAGCGGCGGGTGACCAGCACCTTGGGACCCGCGTCCGCAATCCGGGAGCCCGCTTCCGCGTCGGTAGTCGTCGGGTCGATCACGGCGGCCGTGGCGCCCAGGCGCCAGGTCGCGAACAGCGCGACCACGAGGTCGACGGCGCCGGGCAGCATGATCGCGACGACGTCGCCCCTGGTGATGTCCGCGGCGCGCAGGCGGGAGGCCGCGCGCTGCACGGCGGCCAGAAATTCGCTGTTGTCCAGTTCGATGCTGTCATCGGCAAGGGCCGGCGCCTGTGGAGCGGCGATGGCCCGGCGGTCCGGAAGGGTCGAAAGCGTCATGCGATGTCCTCAACCACGGTGTAGGGGATTCGAATAACCACGGTAGAAAGCACGGCCCGGTTCGACACCGTCGTGCAACGATCAAATACCCGGCTTGTTTCGTCCCCGGAAGACAACATCGGCTTCGCGATTCACCACGAAGTAACTACGATCACCTGGTGACGAGTTTTCGGCGGAACGGTGAGGCCGAAGTCGACCGTTGTGTCACGACGATCGCCGCTCGCATGCAGGCGCGGGTGGCGGACATCAGCGCGAGTATTCATCAAGCCCTCGAAGAGGGGATACCCGAACTGCGCGCGGACGCCCATACCGTCGAACTACTGGGGGCCAGTGTGCGGGGCAATGTCGACACGATGCTGCACGCGCTGAACCACGACATTCCCGCCACGCGAATCGACCTGCCCGCGGCAGCCGACGAGTACACCAGGCGTCTGGCCCGGCGCGGCGTCCCGCTCACCGCCCTGGTTCGCGCGTATCACCTCGGCCAGCGGCGAGCAACCGAATTGGTCTTCGCCGAATTACAGGTCGCCGCCATCGCGCCGGTCGATCGGTTTCTGGTCGGACGGGCCATCGCCACCCGGCTGTTCGTATATCTCGATCGAGTCATCCAGCAAGTCGTGGCCGTCTATGAAGGCGAGCGCGAGCAGTGGTTGGAAACCCGCAACAGTGTTCGCGCGCTGCGTGTGCGCGAATTGCTGGCGGGTGAGAAAGCCATCGATATCGACGGCACGAGCGAGCAGATCCGCTATCCACTGCGTTGGCACCACCTGGCGCTCATCGTGTGGTATCCCGAGACCGGCGCCCATGGGAACGAGCTTTCCCAACTGCAACGGTTCGTCCGCGCCTCGGCCGAGAAGGCGGGAACCGCCGCTGGTCCGCTGTTCGTCGCCGACGATCAGCTCAGCGGCTGGGCCTGGCTGCCGTACCGTTCGGCACGGCCCGACGCCGTCGCCGACGTCCGTGGTTTCGCGACCGCCCAACGCGACGCCCCGTGGGTCGCGATCGGCACGATGGCCCCGGGAGTACCGGGGTTTCGCCGGTCTCATCGCCTGGCGCGAGGCGCACGTTCCGTCGCCTTGGCGCGGGGAGAGGCCGAACCTGCCGTCATCGCGGCCGAGGACCCAGGATTGTCGGTGGCGGCCCTACTGGGCAGCGGCATCGCGGAACTCCGGGAATGGGTCGGCGATGTGCTCGGCGGCCTCGCCTCCGACACCGGCAACGACGCGCGGCTTCGCGAGACACTCCAGGTCTTCCTGCGCACCGGATCGAGTTACAAGACCGCCGCCGCAGAGCTCGACCTGCACGCCAACTCGGTGAAATACCGCGTCGGACGGGCGATCTCGCGACGTGGCAGGCCGATCACCGAGGACCGGCTCGACATCGAACTCGCCCTGCTCATCTGCCACTGGTACGGACCGTCGGTACTGCTGGCGGACGGGGCGTGAGCAGCCGCGGTCACTCAACCGGCACAACAGATCCGCACTGCCGATCTCCCCGTACCTCCGGGCGAGCAGCTTCACCAGCAACTCCGTCAACGCTTCTCGCTCGGGGGCGGCTGGCTTCGGAGACCGACAGAAGTTCTGCGAACGATCAGGATTCGAGAAGCGCTGGTCACCGAGCCGGAACTACCGTCATCGGCACGGAGGTCCGCCCGGTGCATCGCCGGGCCGCGGATGGATCGCAGGCAGAGGAGGACGCATGACTTGGAACGAGCGGGTTCGACGGACACACCGGTGGCTTGCCATCGTCTTCACGGCGACGATCGTGGTCACCGTCGTCACCTTGGCGCTGAAGGGTCCGGTCTGGGTGTCCTACGTGCCGCTGGCACCACTCGCCTTGCTGCTCTTGTCCGGTCTCGGCATCTTCGTGTTGTCGTATGCCGCTACGCGACGAAGCCGAGCCGCGACCATCCCGCAGGCCGGGGCTGCCCGCGCCTCCGCACCACGGGTCCGGCAACTGCACCGTGGGTCGGGCATACTCTTCGTCGCGACGGTCCTCGCCACCTTCGTCGCCTTGGCCCAGGAGCAGCCGATCATCTGGGTGTCCTACCTGCCGCTGCTCCCGCTCGCCCTGCTCCTGTTCTCCGGTCTGTACATGCTGGTAAATCCGTATTCCGTCCGGCGGCGCAGCGCCCGCCGGGCCCCGCAGCCGGGCTGAGGATCACGGGACGAGTTCGTGGCGAATTTCCGCACCCGCGATGAATCGCGGCCGTGGCGCCGGTAGGTACTGGCGAACCCATCGGAAAAGGACTTTCGCCCATGAATATGACCACGGGACAGCGCTGGGTACTCGCGCTGACATCGGTGGCCGCGCTGCTGATCTCGCTGGACGCGCTGGTCGTCACCACCGCGCTGCACGCGATCCAGCTCGACCTGCACGCCTCGATCGCCGAACTGGAGTGGACCGTCAACGCCTACACCCTGAGCTTCGCGGTGTTGTTGATGGCGGGTGCGGCGCTGGGCGAGCGATACGGACGGCGCCGCGTGCTGGTCGCCGGGGTGCTGCTGTTCTCGGCGGCCTCGGCCGCGTGCGCGCTGGCGCCGAGCCTGGACTGGCTGATCGCCGCCCGCGCGGTGCAGGGCGCGGGATCGGCGGCCGTCATGCCGGTGGGCATGGCACTGTTGTCGGCTGCCTTCCCGCCCGAACAGCGCACCCGCGCGCTCGGGCTGTTCGCGGCGGTGACCGGACTGGCTACGCTCGGCGGTCCCCTGGTCGGCGGCGCGGTGGTGGAGGGTGCGACATGGCAGTGGATCTTCTGGCTGAATCTGCCGATCGCCGCACTGCTCGTGCCGCTGATGCTGACCCGGTTGCCGGAGAGCCGAGGCGAGGCACGCGGACTGGACTACCCGGGCATCGGGTTGGCCGGCGCCGCCGCGCTGGGATCGGTGTGGGGTCTGCTGCGCGGCAACGAATCGGGCTGGGGCAGTGCGGAAGTCCTCGCGGCGTTCGCGCTCGGGGCGGTCGCGCTGGTCGCGTTGGTGCGCTGGGAGCGGCGGGCCAACGCGCCACTGATCCCGATGCGGCTGTTCGCCGCGCGCGGCTTCTCGATCGGCAACGCGGTGGGGTTCCTGCTGTTCGGTTCCATTTTCAGCGGGGCGTTCTTCTTCGCGCAGTTCCTGCAGACGGTCCAGCACCACGGTCCGCTCGGCGCGGGGGTGCGGCTGGCGCCGTGGACGATCACCTTGTTCCTCGTCGCGCCGATAGCGGGCAGGCAGGTCAACCGCTTCGGTGAACGACCGCTCGTGGTCGCGGGACTGCTGATGCAGGCCGCGGGCTACGGCTGCCTCGCGATCATGTCCGGGCCGCAGCTGTCCTACCCGTCCATGATCGCGCCCTTCGTACTCAGCGGCGTCGGCGTCTCGATGGCCATTCCCGCGGCACAGAGCGCCGTGCTGCGTTCGGTGCCGCTGTCGGCGGTGGGCGCGGCGTCGGGCACGTTCAACACCTTGCGTCAACTCGGGGGCGCGTTCGGAATCGCGCTACCCGCGGCGGTTTTTGCCTCGGTCGGCGGTCTCGGATCCGCGGGTGCCTTCAGCACCGGATTCGCCGCCGCCATCGGCACGGCGGCGCTGCTGGCACTGACCGGCGCCGCGCTCGGCCTGCTGCTACCGGCCGGCGCGCCCGTCGCCGCGCCTACCGACGCGCAGCCGGTCGCGGCTCGGTAGGTTGCGACGATGACCATCGGCGCCGATTTCGCGGCCGAGACCATGACCTACCGGCCGGAGCTGCTCGCACACTGCTACCGCATGCTCGGGTCCGTCCACGACGCCGAGGACCTGGTGCAGGAAACCCTGTTGCGGGCCTGGCGGGCCGCCGACCGGTTCGACGAGCGGCGCGCTTCGCTGCGCACGTGGCTGTACCGCATCGCCACCAACGCCTGCCTGACCGCGCTCGAACAGCGCGGCAGGCGGGCCTTGCCCACCGACCTGAACGGACCGGCCGAGACCGTCTCGCCCCGGCCGGTCCGGCATCCCGAAATCTCCTGGCTGGAACCGATTCCCGACGCCCTGCTCGGCAACTCGGCCGATGACCCGGCGACCGTGGTGGCCGCGCGCAGCGGCATCCGCTTGGCCTTCATCGCCGCGCTGCAACACCTGCCGGCCCGCCAGCGCGCGGTGCTCCTCCTGCGCGACGTGCTCGCCTGGTCCGCCGCGGAGGTCGCCGATCTGCTCGACACCTCCCCCGCCGCGGTCAACAGCGCGCTGCAACGCGCCCGCGCCCAGCTCGACAAGGCCGCCCCCATGATCGATCGGATGTCCGAATCCCTGAGCCCCGGTGAGCGCGCGATGATCGATCGCTACGTCACCGCCTTCGGCAACGGCGACATGGACGAACTCAGCAAGCTCCTGCGCGACGACGTGGTGCTCGAGATGCCGCCCGCCCTGGTCTGGTTCGCCGGCCGCGCCCACGTGGTCGCCTTCTTCGCACACAAGGCGAACCAGGACGGCGACACTTGGCGGGCCGTGCCGACCGCCGCCAACACCCAGCCCGCCGTCGCCTACTACCTGCGCGACGCGGCCGGGACCCACCGCGCGCACTCCATCCACGTTCTCACCACGACCGAGACCGCCATCGAACGCATCACCGTCTTCCTCGGCGAGGAGTTGTTCCGGCCCTTCGGTCTGCCGCCGGCACTGTGACGGAGGTTTCGGTGCGGGGCCACCGAGATGGACATCCGAAGGCGGCGAACTCCCCCTGCGCGGGAGAGCGTTATCGTCGGAGCA
Organism: Nocardia sp. NPDC005745; assembly: GCF_040630775.1. NCBI lineage: Bacteria > Bacillati > Actinomycetota > Actinomycetes > Mycobacteriales > Nocardiaceae > Nocardia > Nocardia sp. NPDC005745. Next base: position 200,798 of record NZ_JBEXYF010000004.1, on the reverse strand, counting down.
TGCGATCCCGGCCGCTGACGTTGATCCAGGACGACCTCGTCGACTACGACAAGGCCATGGAGCGTATGGGTGAACTGGTCGACCAACGCCACAGCGGCGCGCGGCCGGATACCTTGTGGCTGCTGAGCCACCCGCCGGTCTACACCATCGGACGCAGAACGCCGCAGGACCACCTGCCCGACCCGGCCCATGACATCCCGGTCGTGCAGACCACACGCGGGGGTCAGCTCACCTATCACGGCCCCGGCCAGCTGGTCGGCTATCTCATCGTCCGGCTCGATACCGGCGAAGGAGTGGTCGATTACATCCGCGAGGTCGAGTTCCGCCTGATCGAGGCACTCGGCCGGCTGGGCATCGCCGCGGAACGCCGCGATACCCCGCCCGGCTCCGAGCTGCTCACGGGTGTGTGGACCAGGCACACCGGCCGCAAGATCGTCTCCATCGGCATGCGCCAGAGCCGCGGGATCACCAGTCACGGCTTCGCGCTCAACGTGAACGGTGACCTCGAACCCTGGCACTGGGCGGTTGCCTGTGGGCTCCCCCACGTCGACATGACCTCCGTGGCACGCGAATCCGGGACGGCCACCATGGAACAGGTGCGCCCGATCGTCGCCACCGCGTTCGAGGCGAAGTGAACCTCGGCGTCGACGAACGACCCCACGGCCCGCATGGCGACGGCGCTCGCTCTGCGCCGCACCAACGCTGAACAGTGCTCCGCGACCGACGCCCGTGACAACACTTGCCTGCTCCGCGCGACCGACCGAGTAGTGCGCCGCTCGCGCTAGCTGTCCGCGACATTATGCGTTACCAGACGTATCCCAAACCTCGGTGATAGTGGTGCTGTCACACCACAGAATCCGCGCGCCGATTCGCGCCGTTCACCCTGGGCGGGAAGAATGCTCCCATTGCGAAATCAATTGTCCGCCTTCGCATAACGTGCCCTATGGAGCGGACGGGGATGACTGGAGAAATAGCGTTGGTACTGCTGTGGGTGGCGATCGTCGCCATCGTCGTGATTCTTCTCGGCGGTGCGGCCGCGGCTATGGTGTGGGATCCGAATTCCCGCCGGCGAGCCCGGGCCACCGGAAAGGGTGCCGCGCTGCCGGTAGCGAGCATGCCAGCACCGCACGACAGTTGGCCCCGCCGACCTTGAGGCGCAGCCGTCGGCCGCGGAGCCGCTCCTCGCTCCGAGTCGTCGAGCTCGGAGTCACACCTCGAACGTTGCCAGACAGTTGCCAATCGCAGCGCATGTCGGCCTTCCCGGTGCGTTACCAGCAGGTACGGTGACGATCAAAACGCTGCGCCGCGCCTGCACGGGCGTCCGCGCACGGCACTGGCACCGAGAATCCCGAAAAGACGGAGGTGTGGCAGTGACAGGCTCCGAGACCACCCCTGGGCCGTGGCCGATGTTGCGCGTCGATGATTGGACGCCCACGCGTGAGACGCTGCACATGTGGACGCAGATCGTCGGCAAGATCAGGCTCTCGCACGCGCCGCTGGTCAACCACTGGTGGCAGGTCACCTTCTACCTCAGCCCGAGGGGGCTGACCACCTCCGCCGTGCCGCACCCGACAGGGTGCTTCGATATCGAATTCGACTTCCTCGATCATCGGCTGCACATCCGGTCCAGTGACGGCCGAACCCGGCAGATCGCGCTCGAACCGAAACCGGTAGCGGCTTTCTACGGCGAAATCGTCACCGCACTCGGCGAACTCGGTATTCCGGTACGAATCCAAGCCAAGCCGAACGAGGTCGAGCCGGCCATCCCGTTCGCCGAGGACTACGAGCATCGCTCCTACGACGCCACGGCCGCCACCTTGTTCTGGCGGCAATTGCTCGCCGCCGATCGCGTCATGCACCAGTTCCGCTCGCGCTTCCTCGGCAAGGTGAGCCCGGTGCACTTCTTCTGGGGCGCGATGGATCTGGCGTGCACCAGATTCTCCGGCCGAGCCGCTCCGCGGCATCCGGGTGGCGCTCCCAACTGCGGCGACTGGGTCATGGTCGAGGGCTACTCGCACGAGCTGAGCAGTTGCGGCTTCTGGCCGGGCGGCGGCGCGGAAGGCGCCTTCTACGCCTACGCGTACCCGGAGCCCGAGGGGTTCGCCGACTACCGGGTCGGTCCACGAGAGGCCTTCTACAGCCAGGATTATCGCCAATTCCTCCTGCCGTACGAGGCAGTGCGCACGGCCGAAGCGCCGGAGCGAGCGCTGCTCGAGTTTCTCGATACGACATATGCGGCCGCCGCCGACCTGGGCCATTGGGACCGCGCCGCCCTCGAGGCCGACCCGGAGCGCTGGCAGCACAAGCGCCAGGCGCACGGCATGGACGGTTCATGACCGTGACCAGCCTGCCGCGCGAGTTGCGCGATCGGACCGTCGCACCCCGCCGATCCGTCGGCAGTGGCGCGCGTTCTGCGCGTCGGTAAGCCTCGCGAGTCGGGCACGGGACTTCGCGCCGTCGGTAGAGCGCGGCAGAAACCTCCGTCGTATGCGCATAGCTTCGGCCGCCTTCCGGCAGGCGCAGTAGTACCCGAAGACCTGATGAACGGCACGATGCTCAGGTCAAGTCGCCTAACCAACTGCCATCACCCCTGGTCACCCCCCGAAACCGCACCTTGCCCGAGGGCAAGACTTCCCAGTCATGGGAAATAATCCACTGGTGGTCCACTGATCAATGTATCGTTATATGACGGCACGTTAATCGACGGGATGTATCTTATGCACAACACGAGCAAGCGCGTGACAGTGCGTCGAGTGGTGGCCTCGGCGCTGATCGGCGGGGCGGTCATCACGGCGGCGGCAGTCGCTTCGCCCGAGTCCTCGGTGACCACCACAGCGGATCGGTATTCGCACAACCCGGCCGACAAGCGCGGTTCCGGGGTGGGTGAGCGCGCCCGCAGCAGCAACCACGGTGGATACCAGGGACGCAACGAGCGCCCGTGCCAGTACACCCCCGAGGGTTACTGCACCGGAGGGCGCTGACATATCCGGCCCCGCTCGCCACACCCGGCGGCGAGCGGGATCGCCCGGGCGGCCCGCAAGGGTCGCCCTTCCGCGTTTCATCAGGCCTCGGCGGGACCGTATCCGAGGTGGACGACGCCGTTGGCGTAGACCTCGTGCTCTCGGAGTGCCAGTTCGGTCGCGTCGACACCGTCGCCCCACAGGCGCTTGCCCTTGCCGAGCGCGACCGGATAGACGAACAGGTGCAGGTCGTCGACCAGGCCGTCCGCGAGCAGGGCCCGCACCAGCGTGCCGCTGCCGCTGACGTAGATGCTGCCGTCGACCTCGTTCTTGAGGTTGCGGATGACCTCGGGGTCGTAGGCGCCGAGGCGAATGCTGTTGGCCCATTCCGCCTGCGGCTCCCGCGCCCCGACGACGTACTTCGTCGTGTCGTTGAAGAACGGGGCGCCCGGATCGTCCTCGACGGTGCGGGTCGACCACGCCGGGGCGAACATCTCGAACGTGGTGCGGCCCAGCAGGATCGCTTCGGATGCCGAGGTGATCGCGCCGAGGGTCTCCCCCATCTTCGGGTCGAACCCGTATTCGAAGGTCCAAGACGGATCCTCGTACACCCCGTCGAGTGCGATGAACTCGTGAACTGCGATGGTGCCCATGGTGTTTCCTTCTCTCCAGTGCGGCCGTCGTCGCCGGGCGCGGCCGGTGCAACTGTCGAGAACGTCACGGCCGGGCTCCGCCTTACGGGTTTGCCTACGGCCGGGCCGTCACCTTCGAGACGGACCCGGTTCGCGGTTGCTTTCTACCGCATCAACGGCGTCTCGGCTCGCGCCGCGCGCACCGCGCATGGTTCCACCACCCCAGCCGGGCCGAGTCGGCATCGACGGCCTCGTCCGCCGAGCGGGCCGCGGTGGTCGCCTTGTAGGACACGTCCGACAATCCTCGCCACCGAAATGCGAGCGCCAGCCCGACTGTCGATGCCGGGCCGGCGCGTCACGAGTCCGGGCCCGCGTCAGCCGATGATCGAGTTCATGATCGTGCCCGCGCTGGTGGCCACCGCGCCCCCGGCCATCGCGCTGGCGACCATCTTCGGCGACTGGAGGCTGCCGCCGTTCCATTTCTCCCACGCGAACCGGCCGCCGCCGTAGGTGATCGCCGTGATCCCGGACAGCTGGACCAGCCAGGTGAAATAGCGGCCCATCTGCATCAGTTTGTCCGCGAGCGGCGGCTCTTCCGCGGTCGGATTTTCGAACTGCTGCGCGATCACGGTGTCGTGCAGCGCGGCCAGAATCATGCTCACGTTCGTGCTCCTTTTCGCATGCCGAGGTGATGCCGGAGACAGATTCGAGAGAAAGAGCTGCGCTACCGAGGAATTCGGCGCGCCACGGGCACTGCGACGCTCACGGCCGCCGGTCCGGCGGTCCCGTGTCGTGGTCGTGTCCTGTTTTCCGGTGGTTCGCCGGGAAACTCGTGACAAGATCGATTAGATCGTATGGCGAAGGTGTATTCCCCGCGACACACCGTCATCCGCATGATTCAACTCACAGCCTCCGGCCGTGCCGGACGACGCTGCGACCTCTACGATTTCAGTGAGTGCAGGGGCTGACATGATGTCGGTGCAGTGCGGCGCCGAACCTTCCGCTGAGATCACCGTGACCGCGGGGAGGGCACAATGCACACCGCTTTCTTGATTCCACTGTTCATCACGCTGTTGATCGTCACCGCGACGGCCGTCGTCGCCGGTTACGCCACCGTTGTCGCAGCCTATTGGTTCGAGCTGCGCTCCACCGAAAGACACGGCGGGCGGCCGAATATCTCGCCGCGCTGACCTTTCCTCGGACACCATGAACGGGCCGGGGGTTTCGACATCCGGCCCGCCGTTGCTCGGTCGCCACCCGAGGAACGCGATACCGGGCCCCGCGCCATCGGCCTGCCCATCCTCGATCCGGCGGGCCACTGCGCGGTTCGCGCTCGGCCTGCACGGGCCGACGTCGCCGAACCCGTACCGCTCTTCGTCGAGTGCGCGAAGGTCACCGCACAGGAGATCTCTGCCCGGTTCGCCACCGCCGACCAGGTTCCCGGAAAATCGGACGATCCGGTCGAAAATCCGCCTGCCGCAGGTGCGCCACCCTATTGTTGACGCGTAATCGATAGCGCGAGGTCGTCGTTCGGGAGGCGACAGCGGTGCCGCGCCGGGCCCGGCCCTGCGTCGCCCGGGAAAGGAGTCGCATGACGAACGGTCATGCGCGGGTGCGCGCCGGGTCGTCGCCCAAGCTCGATACCAGCCTCGCCCACGAGGCGCGGGTCTACGACTACTGGCTCGGCGGCAAGGACAACTACCCCGCCGATCGCGCCCTCGGCGACACGATCGCCATGCACATCCCGGCCATCCGCGACATGGCCCGCGCCAATCGCGCGTTCCTCGGCCGCGCGGTGCGCCATCTGGCCGGCGAGGCGGGCATCGATCAATTCCTCGACATCGGCACCGGCCTGCCCACCGCGGGCAACACGCACGAGGTGGCCCAGCGGATCGATCCGGCCGCACGCGTGGTCTACGTCGACAACGACCCGCTCGTGCTCGCCCACGCCCGAGCCCTGATGGCGAGCACACCGCAGGGCAGGATCGAGTTCCTCGACGCCGATCTGCGCGATCCGAGTGCCGTCCTGGACGCGCCCGTCCTGGCCGACACCTTCGACCCGGACCGGCCCATCGCGATCTTGCTGGTCGCGATCATGATGTTCTTCCGCGACAACGACGATCCGTACGGTGTCGTCGGCCGGCTGCTGGAGGCGGCGCCGTCCGGCAGCTATCTGGTGCTCACCCATTCCACCGGTGATTTCGACCCGCGGGCCATGGCCCGCGCGGCGGCCGCCGCCGAGCAGGCCGGCATCGCCTTCCGCCCGCGCAGCCGCGACGAGGTCGAATCCTTCTTCGCCGGAACCGCGCTCGTCGAGCCGGGCATCGTTGCGGTCGACGCCTGGCGGCCGGACACGGATACCGCTCCGGCCGGGGCACGGTCCGCCTGGTACTGGGCGGGCGTCGGGCGCAAACCCTGAGCGGCGTTTGAGCCGCCGCCGCGCGGCAATCACCTCGGAGGTATCCGGCGGCCGCGGACGGGTGAGGTGGTGGACATGGTCGACGACGTCGAGAAGCGCTGGCACGATCCGCGCGGGTTCCGCCGCGCGGCGACCTACGTCGCCTCGGTGCTCGCCACCGCCGCGCTGGTCTTCCTGCTGAGCCTGCTGTGGGCCGCCCAGCGCGAGTGCGCGGACGCGGACCGGCTGTTGTGTGACAGCACCGCCCAGGTGGCCGTGGTACTCGGGCCCGCGGTGGTCCTGCTGATCGGCGGCATCGGCGCGTTCGTCGAAACCTACGTGCAGTGGCGGCGCGGTCGGACCTGGCCCATCTGGCAGGGCGCGGGCTGGTTCCTGTTCATCCTGATGCTGGTCTATCTCAGCATCGGCGGCGCGGCAGCACGCTGATCAGTCGGCGACCCGCACGACCACCTTGCCGAAGTTGCGGCCCTCCAGCATCCCGATGAACGCCTCGGGAGCGGCGGCCAAGCCGGTCACGACATCCTCGAGGTAGCGCACGCGCCCCTCGGCGACCCACTCACCCATCTCACGCAGGAAATCCGGGTACAGCTCGCGGACGAATTCGGTCTGGATGAATCCCCGCACCGTGAGGCTCTTGGTCAGGATGCGGCCGTAGTAGGCGGGCAGCCGGTCCGGGCCGTCCGGCGCGCCTGCCGCGTTGTAGTTGGCGATCAGCCCGCAGACGGGCACGCGCGCGTAGGTGTTCAGCAGCGGATAGACCGCGTCGGCCACCGCGCCGCCGACGTTCTCGAAGTACACATCGATGCCGTCGGGGACCGCCGCGGCCAGCTGCTCGGCGAAATCGGGCGCGCGGTGGTCGAGCGCGACGTCGAAGCCGAGTTCGTTCAGGTAAGCGACCTTGCGCGGGCCACCCGCGATGCCCACCGTGCGGGCGCCACCGATCTCGGCGATCTGGCCGACGGCCGAGCCCACCGGCCCCGTGGCCGCGGCGACCACGAGCGTCTCACCCGGCTGCGGTTTGCCGATCTTGCGCAGTCCCGCGTAGGCCGTGAATCCCGGCATGCCGAGCACACCGAGGGCGGTCGAGACCGGGGCCTTCGCCGGGTCGAGCCTGCGGACCTCGCGCGCGGGGGCGACATCGTAGGTTTGCCAGCCCGAATAGGCCAGCACCACATCGCCTTTCGCCACCGACGGGTCGCGCGATTCGAGTACTTCGGCCACGGTCGCGCCGACCATCACCGCGCCGATCTCCACCGGCGCGGCATACGACTCGGCCGAACTCATCCGGCCGCGCATGTACGGGTCCAGCGACAGGTACCGGGTGCGCAGCAGGACTTCACCCTCGGCCGGAGCGGGGAGCTGCGCGGTCTCGGTCCGAAAATTCTCCGGGGTGGGCGCACCCACCGGCCGGGAGGCAAGCACGATTCGCGTCGACTCGACCATCCGCCCACCCTAACCGCAAGGGCGGGCGCCCGGCGCCCGCGCGCAACCGTGTCCGGCGATCACCAGGACGGCGCTTTCGGTCCCAGGAACAAGCCGCCGTTGACCTCCAGCGTCTGGCCGGTGACCCAGCGCCCGTCATCGGAGGCGAAGAAGGCCACCGCGTCGGCGATGTCCGCGCCGCTGCCGACGCGCTCCAACGCGGTCATGCCCGCGACGCCCGCGATCGCGCCGTCGTTGGTGTGCAGCCAGGAGTTCATGTCGGTGTCGGTGATGCCGGGCGAGACCGTGTTCACGGTGATCCCGCGCGGTCCGAGGGTGTTGGCCAGCGAGCGGCCGAACACGTTGAGCGCGCCCTTGGTCATCCCGTAGACGACTTCCGGCGTGGCGAACCAGGTGACGCCGGAGGAGATGTTGACGATGCGCCCGCCGTCGCGCAGCAACGGCAACGCCCGCTGCACGATGAACAGCGGCGCCCGCACGTTGACCGCGAACAGCCGGTCGAAGTCCTCGGGCGTCGCCTGCTCGACGGTGGCGTCGTAGGCGATGATCGCGGCGTTGTTCACCAGGATGTCCAACGGCCGGTCGCCGAGCCCCGCGGTGAGTTCGCCGAACAGCTGGTCGATGTCGCCGTCGACACCCAGTTCGGCGCGCACCGGGAACGCCCGGCCGCCCGCGCGCCGGATCGCCGACACCGTCTGCTCCGCCGCCTCCTCGTTGGTGCCGTAATGCACGGCCACCTCGATACCGTCGGCGGCCAGCCGTTCGGCGATGGCCCGGCCTATCCCCCGCGAGGCGCCGGTCACCAGGGCGGTCTTTCCGTTCGGATCAGTCATGATGCACTCCCGCATTGCAGTTAGGTAACGTTCCCTAACATCGCTGACAGCGGCTACTCTATTCCCGTGGAACCGAAACGTCGAGCCGCCGCGGAGACCAGGGAGCACATCCTGGTCGTCGCGCGGGAGTTGTTCTACGGACAAGGGATTCGGGCGACCGGCGTGGATCGCGTCGCGGCCGAGGCGAACGTCGCGCCGCCCACCCTGTACCGGCTGTTCGGTTCCAAGGACGATCTGGTCGCCGCATACCTGGAGCGCGAGGATCGCCACTATCGAGAGTGGTTCAGCACGGCGGCGAGTGGGGACGGCCCGCGCGAGCGCATCCTGGCCCTGTTCGAGGCGCTGGCCGAGCAGGTGCGCCCCGAATCCTGTCGCGGTTGTCCGTTTCTCATCGCGCTCGGTGAATTCCCGGACCGCCACGTGCTCGGCCACAAACACGCCGTCGCGATGAAGAGCTGGGTGCGGGCACAGTTCGGCACGCTGGCCGGCGAACTCGCGGCGACCGCGCCGGTCGCCGACCCGCAGGCGCTGGCCGATCAGCTGATGCTGGTGATGGAAGGCGTCTACGCCACGACACAGGCGTTCGGCGCGACGGGTCCGGCCGCCCGGTCCCGCGCCCTGGTCGAGGCACTGCTTCCGGCCGCGGCATCGAGATGAGCGTCCGGGATATCGACTCGAGCGAGCGGAACATTGGCGCGAGCGCCGCGGCTTCGTAGCGTCGTGACCATGACCTTGGAAATCGGCACGATCCTGCCCACCTCGACGCCCGATCCCGCGCGACCCATCCTGGGCGACGTGCGCGCCGCCGCCCGTCTGGCCGAGCAGATCGGCCTGGACTCGGTGTGGTCCACCGATCATCTCGTGGCAAGCGCGCCGATCCTGGACAGCACCGTGGTGCTGGCCACCGCCGCCGCCGTGACCGATCGGGTCCGCATCGGTTACGGCGTGCTGCTGCTCGCGTTGCGGCCGGTCGCGTGGGCCGCGAAGCAGATCGCCGCGCTCCAGTACGTCTCCGGCGACCGGTTGATCCTCGGCGTCGGCACCGGCAACCCGGCGCACGGGGATACCGGATGGCGGGCGGCAGGCGCGTCTTTCGCCGGGCGCGGCCGCCGCACGGACGAGGCGTTGCGTGTCCTGCCCGATCTGGTCGCCGGGCGGCCCGCGGTACTCCCGGATGGCACCGAGGTCACCTTGGCACCGGGTGCAACCATGCCGCCGGTGCTGATCGCGGGCGACGGAGAACGGGCGCGACGGCGCGCCGCGGCCTACGCCGAAGGCTGGATCGCCATCGGGCTCGAGCCGCGCCTCAGGTCGCCGCGGCCGCGGCCGAATTGACGACGCTGGCGGAGGAATACGGCCGCCCACCGCTCGAAGTGACGATCGTGGCGCCCCCCTTGGCGACCGATCCCGGCCGAGCCGCCGAGCAACTGGCCGCCTACGCCGAGGCGGGCGCCGCGCGCGTCATCCTCGCCCCGTCCGGAAACGAATGGCAGGTCGGCTACGAGTTCGCCGCGAAGATCAAGGCACAGCTCTGATCGCTCTCACCCGGCGCGCGGCGATCCCAGCGTGAGGCCGAAAAGCACCGCATCCACTACCCGCCGGGCGAAACGGGCCGAGCAGCCGTGCGCCGAAGCCCAGCGCGGTGAACCGACGACGCCAGGCGGCATCACCCCCCGGTGATTCGGGCTCAGGCAGGTACTGGCGAGGGAGCAGAGTAGCGCCACGGTGTTCAGCGGAAGCGGCGCGCGCGTTGCGCTGACGGCAACGTATCCCCTTGCCCGGAAACCCGTTCGGGCTGGACACGCCGCCGGGCCAGAGGTGCAGGCCCCCTGCCCCGGCGGCGCCGTATCCGAGAAGGTGCGACCGTGGGCACGGTAGCACCGCCAGTTTGTTCGGAGCCCCGGACGACTTGGATGGGCCGCACGGCAACTATCGGGGCGGCACGACACCAGACCAGTCGACTACCTCGTATTCCTCCGTATCGGGACGCGGCGAGGTAATTTGATCTTCGCTACGCCGACCACAGCTTCAGCTCCATCCCGCACCCACCCGAGATGCACAGGAGTTCACTTTGGCACGGCACCGTCGCCCGAACCGCTCGACCACCCGCGGCGCTCTCGCCATCGCCGCCGCGCTCGGCACTCTGCTCACCGGCATCGGAACCGACGCGGCGGCACGCCCGATCGGCCCCTACGACGTCGGCGGGGCGATCGAGGTCGAATACGACGAGGCCGGTGGGCCCGCGTTCTTCGGCGACCCGGTCACGCCCGACTCGCCCGCCGCAGGCGGTGGCCGCTACCAGGCGTTCGAGCGCGGCTCCTCCATCTACTGGCACCCGGACACCGGAGCCCATCAAGTCGGCGGGGCGATCCGCGACAAATGGGGCAATCTCGGTTACGAAAGCGGAGCGCTCGGCTATCCCGTGGCGCGGGAAGCGGCGACACCGTCGAAACCGGGCAGCTACAGCGTCTTCCAGAACGGATCCATCTACTGGTCCCTCGGCACCGCCGCGCATCAGATCGGCGGCGCGATCCGCGACAAGTGGGGCGCCTACGGGTGGGAGAGCAGCCCGTTGGGGTTTCCCATCACCGACGAATCCCCCGCCCGCTCGGGCAACGGCCGCTACAACCTCTTCGGCGGCGGAGCCATCTATTCGGCCCCGCGCACCGGCACCCACGTCGTCTGGGGGTCCATCCGTGAGTCCTGGGAGGCCGCGGCGGCCGAAGCCGGGCGCTACGGTTATCCCACCAGCGACGAATACGACTTCGAGAACGGCAAAGCCCAGGACTTCGAGGGCGGCCGCATCACCTGGACGCCCTGACCGCGCCGGCGAGTGCCGACGGCACCATCTTCAGCTTCCGCCGACAGCAGCTGTGTGGACACTACGGCTCCGAACCCGATCATGTGTCGAACCGGTGCGCCTGCGCCGCGCCCATCGCCTCGATTTCGCCGAGTGGGTGAGTTCCGTGCTCCCGCTGGCCGAAGCGGACAAAGCGGTACAGGCGTTGGAGAACAAGGAAGGCGATCCGATCCGAATCGTGCTGACACCGTGAACTTCCGGCAATCCGGACGTCGGAGCGATTCGTAACGGCTCCGCCGGCGACCCCAACTCGCGTTGGGGTCGCCGTGGCCGAACCAGCCGCTGCCCGAGCCTATCCTCAGACCCCGACCTCGCCAGGAATCCTGCCACATCACCGCGACCGCGTCGCATCGGTGATCTTCCATCGGTACGTACATGCGCTCGTGCATGTGCATTGGCGCCACCGGTCTCGAAATACTCGAAGATCGAGGTGGACAGGCGCCGATTTATTACGGATGAGCATCGGCAGGGATTCGGCGACGCCGAACTGTTACCTTTCGTGGGCCTCATTTCGACGAGTTATGGCCGACGACAACAGAATTCACACCCCGGTGCGAGGATTCGATTCGGGTGCTGCACGATTGACCGCGCCGCCCCCGAATCGATCCGACCGCCCGGTTTTCAAACGGGCGAGATGGCCCCGCCCCGAATGTGCGCAGTACCACGTGTGCGGAGAAGGTCGATGCGTTGAGCAAACTCCCCGCGCAAGCCGCACGGCGAGTACGGCCCGCTCGGCGGGTCGATCGCGTCCTATTCGCCCGAGCGCATGCCGCCGAGCAACTCGCGTAGGAAACCGATGCTCTCGGCGGGAGACAGCGCTTCCACGCTGATCCGGTTCATGACCGACATGTACAGCTCGACATCACGCTGCTTGTCGAAATACAACGAGCTGGTGAGCTGCTCGGTGTAGACGATGTCGGCCAGCTCGGGTTCCGGGAATCGAAGGATGCTGAACGGGCCGCCCGCAGCGGAGTGCCCGCCCGCCGAGTACGGCAGTACTTGTATTCGGATGCTGGGACGGTCGGCCATCCCGACCAGATGTTCGATCTGCTCGAGCAGAACCTCCACCCCGCCGACCGGCCTGTGCAGCGCGGCCTCGTCGATGACCGCCCAGAGCGTCGGGGCGGCCGCCCGATAGAGGATCTGCTGGCGGCGCATGCGAATGGCGACGCGGCGTTCGGTCTCGTCGGTATTGCCCAGCTGGATCACCGCGCGCGCGTAATCGGCGGTTTGCAGCAGCCCCGGCACGAATTGCGCCTCGTAGGTGCGGATCGTGGTGGCGGCCTGTTCGAGGCCGATGTAGGTCTCGAACCACGCGGGAAGCAGATCGCTGTAGTGCTGCCACCAGCCCGGATCGTTGGCCCGGCGAGCCAGTTCGAGATACGTTTCGCGTTCAGCGGGGTCGACAACGCCGTAGAGGCTCAGCAGGTCGCGCAGGTCGCGTTCTTTGAAACCGGTCCGGCCCAGTTCCAGGCGGCTGATCTTGGCGTGCGATCCGCGGATGGCGTCGCCCGCGGCCTCCCTGCTGATTCCGCAGCCCTCGCGCAGCTGCCGCAACCGGCTGCCCAGCGCGATCCGAAGGACGGTCGGACCACGTTCTGCGGCAGGAAAATCCGCGTTGTCACCGGCATCCTCGTCGTTGCTCATGCATGCCTCCGGCCGATCGGGGGTTAGACCGCGGGGCGTTGTGCCTCCACCATCACAGCTGTCTGAACGTCGGCGCAAATCCTACTAGTCCGTTCCCGGACGGCGGTCCAGGCGCGAGTGCGTGCCCGGAACGCCGGGTCGCAAACATGTATTCGCAAGAGTGCCAACGCAATATCTTGCGCACAAATCCGAGCGAGCCCGCGGCGGTATGCGTAGAGTCGCCCCCGACGGTGGCCACGCGGAGGAGGAGCGCCATGACGTCGGCAGAGGGATCGACCCGCCTAGCGGGTGTGGACCCGGCGGTGCCCAGCATCGCGCGCGTGTACGACTACGCCCTCGGCGGGACGGACTGGTACGAATCCGACCGGCAGGTATACCAGCACCTGAAGCGGGCGGTGCCGCACCAGGACGACGTCGGCGCCGCGAATCGGCGCTGGCTCGAGCGGGTGGTCCGGTATGTCACCCGATCGGCGGGCATCGATCAGATCCTCGACCTGGGCAGCGGACTGCCCACGCAGAAGAACACCCACGAGATCGCCCAGGAACTCGACGCCGCGGTCGCGGTGGTCTACGTGGACAACGACCCGGCCTGCGTCGTCCGGTGGCGGGAGGTACTCGAAGCCGACGAACGCACCCACTTCCTCGACTCGGACCTCACCCGCCCTGCGGATCTGTTCGACAGCCTCGCGGTCGACCGTTACCTCGACCTGTCGCGCCCGATGTTGCTGATGCAATGCGGCACTTTGCACCACGTCGGCGACGACCAGGACCCCGCGGGCATCATGCGGCGGTATATCGATCGTCTCGCACCGGGCTCCTATGTGATGATCAGCCACTTCTTCGATCCGGCCGACGAGAACGAGCATCTGCACGTTCTGGCCAGGCGGGCCGAGCGGGCATTGCACGACGGGGGTCTCGGCACCGGCCGGTGGCGCACCCGCGCGGAGATCCAGGCGTTCTTCGACGGACTGGAAATGGTTCCACCGGGATTGGTGGAGCTGCACGAATGGTGGCCCGGCGGCCCCGCGCTGCGCACGCCGTGGCCCGACGAACGGCTCATCCTCGGCGGCGTCGGCCGCAAGACTCGAACCCCTCCCCCACCACGGAGCCCGATATGACGAAATCAGCGCCCGCCGAACGTATCCGCACGGATTGCCCGCCGATTCGGCGGACCCTAGGCTGGTGAACCAGGCGACGCAAACTACAGAGAGGTCTCCATGTCCGAGCACGCTCCCCAGACCGGTGTTCGCGCGCCGGTAGGCGTGGACACGACACGCGCGAGCATCGCCCGCGTCTACGACGCCACCCTCGGTGGCAAGGACAATTACGAAGTCGACCGCTACGTGCGCGACAAAGTCGCCGAAGTCGCGCCGCGGCAGAGCGATGTGGCCCGCATGAATCGCCGCTGGCTGCACCGCGTGGTGCGCTATCTGGCCGGGACCGTCGGCATCGACCAGTTCCTCGACATCGGCGCGGGGCTGCCGACCGTCGGCAACACCCATGAGATCGCCCAACAGCAGAATCCCCAGGCGCGCGTGGTGTACGTCGACAACGACCCGGTGTGCAACATCCACGGCCGCGTCCTGCTCGAGCGCAACGAGTTCACGCATTTCGTGCCCGCGGATCTCACCGTGCCGAAGACCTTGCTGTCGCACTCGGACGTCACCCGGCACCTCGATCTCACCCGGCCGCTGGCGCTGATCCTGTGCGGCATCCTGCATCACGTCGACGACGACCTCGATCCGGCCGGGATCATGCGTCAGTACATCGAGGCGCTGCCCACGGGCTCCTACGTCGCGATCACGCATTTCTACGATCCGGCCGACGGCGGCGAGGCGCACGAGATGGCCATCGAACTGCAACGGCGTTTCACCGAAATGGGCTTGGGCTCCGGCTGGTACCGCACCCGCGAGCAGATCGCCTCGTACTTCGGTGATCTGGAACTGATCGAGCCCGGCCTGGTCGAACTCGACGACTGGTGGCCGATGGGCCCCGCGATCCGCCCGCGACTGACCGAGGAACGTCTGCTGCTGGGCGGCGTCGGCTACAAGTCCGGATCGTCGAACGGCGTCGTGACCGCACTGCGCCGCCGCGCGACCGAGGACGACCTATCGGATGCCGCCGGACCACACGGCTGAAAGGTAATTGCCGCAATGACTTACGACGACCTGAACGGACCGGACCTCCGCGAGGACCGGTGGCGTCACCTGGAAGTCCCGCTCGGGCCCAGCCAGAGCTGGCGCTACGCCGACCCGGCCGCCCGCACCGAGGTCGGCGAGGGCGTCGTGTCGGTCCGGATCGACGCCTTCACCCGATCCCACGCCGACGTCCAGATCCTGGACAACCCGAAGCATCTGCTGGTGTCGACCGAAACGTTCGATCTCACCGGCGGTCCACGGACTTTCACCGTGGAGATGGCAGCGGAGAACATCGGCGCCACCGGCGAGGACTACCGGGACGGCTTCGCCGCGTTCAACGTCCTCGATATGAGCAGCGCCCAGGTCTTCGACCTGATCGCGACCAGCAAGCACGCCTACGCCATCCACGAGCGGTTGTTCGTGCCGGGCGTCGTCCCCGCGGAAGAAGCGTTCACCCACGTGGTGCACGCACCGCTGGCGGGGATCGACATCAAACCCGGAGAGTTCCACCGCTACAGCGTCACGATCGACCGGGCCGCGGGCACCGCGGGCTGGTACGTCGACGAGGCCCCGGTGTACACCACCCGCGCGCCGCAGCTGCCCGAGACGGTGCAGATCGGTTTCGGCATCATCACCTTGCATCCGATCGAGGACGGACACAGCACGTCGCTGCGCGGACAGGGACTGCACGCCTCGTGGCGCGACTTCACGGTGGAGTGATCGGCGTCGCCGACCGACGCGGACTTGGCTGAAAACAGCTGATGCCCAGCCGCACTCGGCTGGGCATCAGCTACGTCACCGCCTGGCGGGCGGCCCTGACCGCCGGTCAGACACTCTCTTTGCGCGGCCATTCGACGCTGCCCGACCGGGCGTATCCGCCCGGCGCGATACCGTCCTCGTCCATGCCGTACTCGTAGTCGTACTCGTCCGACTCCGTACGACGGCGCGGATCCCACACCATCGCCACGGCCGACACGGCCAGCAACGCGACGACAATGGCCGCGATGACTACGTAGAGCACGTCTTCCAACCTCCTGAAGGAAAAATCGAATAGCACACCGCCGTGCCGGATACTCAACGCGCACAGCTTCTTTGACGCCGCAGGCATAGTAAGCCGCAGCACCGGGAATCGGACATTCCGACGCCGGTTACCGACCGGTCGCCACCGGATCCGGGCCGGGCGGCAACGTCCGCCGATTCCCCGGAAACGCCCCGCGAACGTTCAGCGTCGCTTAGGCTCGGCACAGTCCCGGTGGCTCCGGGACAGCCGGCGCGGCATCGGTATGCCCAAGCCTGCCGCGATCGCTGGTGGTAGCGGTGGGGTTCACCCCATTAGATGAACCTCGCCGTCCCGCCGCTTCCCGTGAAATCGCAGGGACATTCGCGTGGAATCACCCGCATCGGGCATCCTTCGAGCTACCGTCTTCGGTCATGGACGACATCGAACTGCAGCCACCGACCGTCGCCTCCGCCAAGCACACCGGCCTGGTCCTGGACATCGCCACCCTCGACATCCACAACCCGCTCGCCCGGCCCGGCGAGACCACCTATCCGTATGTTCGCTGCACCGACCACCGGGTTCTGCGTCTACCCGAGCCGTTGCACCGGTGGGCCACCGAGACCATCGCGCTCAACCACGCCCAGCACGCCACCGGCGCCCTGCCCCTGTTCCCGGGGCAGGTCGAATTCGGCATCCTCGACGGCACCATGTACGCCGAAGTCCTCTGACCCGAATCCTTGACACAGAGCCCGGTCGACACGGCCGGGCTCTCACGCGTTCCGGGGATTCGCCGCCGCGGGCCGGATGCGCGTGAGCGCACATCGGCGGAGGCGGGCCCGACCATCGGTGTTCCGCCGCCGAAGTAGCCCGGTGCCGGCTCGCGTCCTCCGGCCGACATCGGTCCTCCGATCGGCGAACGCCCCGTGCTCGATGAGGGCGATGGACCGACCCGCGCACCGACTCGAAGCGCCGGGTCGACGCACGACCCGGTGTGCCTGTGGCGCGCTTTCCGCCCGCACGACACACTGGACCCGTGAATCGCATGTCAACCCGACGGCGCCGCCGCGGATCGGACGGCCTGCCGTGACCGACCTCGCCCGCGGTGAGAACCGCCCCGCGCCCGGCGACCGGCTGACGGTGACCGTGACCTGCTCGGCCCCCGTCGACGTCTCGGCGCTGTTGCTGAACTCGGCGGGGCGGGTGCGCTCCGACGCCGATTTCGTGTTCTTCAATCAACCGGTCGCCCCCGGCGTCACCTACCGGCACGGCCGGGGTGCGGGCGATGTGGTGGACATCCAGACCAGCGCGCTGCCCGGCGACGTGGATCGCGTCGTCGTCACCGCGAGCCTGGACGGCAGCGGCCCGCCCACCTTCGCGTCCGCCGGGTCGCTGCGCGCGACCATCGCGTCCCCCTCGGGCACGCTCGCCTTCCCGATGACGGGGCTGAGCACCGAGACCGCCGTGGTGTGTGTGGAGATCTACCGTCGCGGCGGCGCGTGGAAGGTGCGCGCGGTCGGGCAGGGTTACGACAACGGACTGGCCGGAATCGCGACGGCCTTCGGCGTGAGTATCGACGACGAACCGGCCCCGGCGCCCGCCGCGGCTCCCCCACCGGCGAATCGACCGGCCCCGCAGACCCCGGCGCCCGCTCCCCCACCCGCCTATCGACCTCCCCCGCCACCGGCGAATCAACCACCGCCACCGGCATACCAGCCCGCGCCGCCGCCTTCCTACCCACCGCCACCGGCCTATTCCGCGCCGGCCGCCGCGGTGCCGCCACCACCGATGCACTCACCTCAGCAAGGAGCGCTGCCGATGCAGAGCGAACTGTTCGCCCCCAGCCACGCCGAAGTCACCGGCGCGGGCATCCAGAAGCAGGGCGGCAAGATGATCAAGGTGGCCGTCAACGGCGAGGTCATGGCTCGCGCCGGATCGATGGTCGCCTACCAGGGCGATCTGCAATTCCAGGCGCTCGGTGCGGGCGGGATCGGCCGGGCGATCCAGCAGCGGCTGACCGGCGAGGGCGTTCCGCTGATGAAGGTATCCGGGCGCGGCGACCTGTTCGTCGCCAACGGCGCCGCCGACGTGCACACCATCGACCTGGACGGCACCGACGGGCTCACCATCAACGGCGCCAACGTGCTGGCCTTCGATTCCACCCTGCGCTACGACATCCGGATGGTGCAGGGCGCCGCCGGATTCGCCAGCAACGCCGGGTTGTTCAACTGCGTCTTCACCGGCCGTGGCCGCATCGCCATCACCACCCACGGCACGCCGGTGGTACTCAACGTCGACCAGCCGACCTACGCCGACCCGCAGGCGGCGGTGGCCTGGTCGTCGAGTCTGCAGACGGGCATCAAACGCAACGATTCGTTCGGATTGGGCAGGCTGATGGGCCGCAGCACCGGCGAGGGGATGACGCTGTCGTTCTCCGGACACGGTTTCGTCATCGTGCAGCCGTCGGAGCTGCCGCCGGGCGGCTTCGTCGGAGGCACCGGCGGCGGACAGGAGGCCGGCCAGAGCGGCGGTGTGCTGGGCGGCCTGTTCGGCTGACGGCGAGAGTCGCGGTCAAGCCTGGAGCGATACGAGTTCCACGACGGTGATGTCCGACGGCGCGCCCACCCGCACCGGCGGGCCCCACGCCCCGGCTCCCCGGGAGACGTACAGCTGCGTGTCGCCGTATCGCTCCAGCCCGGCGACGGTCGGATTCGCCAGCCCGGCAAGGTAATTGCCGGGCCAGAGCTGGCCGCCGTGGGTATGGCCGGACAGTTGCAGATCGACGCCGTGCGCTACCGCGTCCTCGATCAGCACGGGCTGATGCGCCAGCAGCACCGCGGTGCGCGCCCGGTCGCGGTCGCCGAGCGCCCTGCCGAAATCCGGTCCCTGCCCGATGCGTTCGCCCTGTACGTCGTTCACCCCGGCCAGGTCGAACCCGGGCAGCTCGGTGCGGGCGTTCGCGAGCAGGTGCATGCCGAGTTCCTGAACGTGCTCCACCCATTGCTCGGCGCCGGAGAAGTACTCGTGGTTTCCGGTCACGAAGAACGCGCCGTGGCGGGCACGCAGTCCGGCCAGCGGCTCGACGGCCGATCGCAGGTGCTCGACACTGCCGTCCACCAGGTCGCCGACGACCGCGATGAGGTCGGGTTGGGTGTCGTTGACAGTCCGCACCACTCGCTGGGCGAAGCCGCGCCCCAGGATCGGACCGAGATGCACGTCGCTGACCACCGCGATGCGGAACCCGTCGGCTCGGCGCGGCAACTTCGCCAGCGGCACGGCGACGCGCTTGACGCTCGGTCCGTCCAGGACGCCGTAGGCGCCGATGCCGACGGTGGCCGCCGCGGCGGCGACCGCGGCGCCGCTCACCACCCGCGAGACGAAGACGCGGCGCGGTAGGCGCTGCGGGGACTCGGTGGCAACGGCGGGAGCGGCCGTGTCCGGCAAAGACTCCGGCGCGAGTACATGCGATTCCCCGTTCGGTACCGCCCGGCCCCGATCGAACCGGCGCAGCGCGAGGATCCGGATCGGCTCGCCGACCGCCAGCGCCAGCAGCAGGTACACGAACAACGCGCCCCACAGATAGCCGGGCCAGGCGATGATCCGGACCACCGCGAAGGGGGCGGACGCCAGCTCCGCCACCGTCGCGCCCAACAGCAGCAATGGCGCGGCCAGCACGATGGCGGTGCCGACGCGCCGCGCGCGGGATCCCGCCGCGGTCGTGTCCCGCACGAGCCGCCGCCAGACATACCAGTGGGCGCCGACGACCGTGAGCACGACAACGCCCACGAGAACGAGCACGGCGACACCGACCAGAACACTCTTCACGACCACGACGGCACTCTCTGTGAACATTCGGCTTGCGCGGCATCAACCTACGTCACGACGAGGGCCGCGCACGGGTCGACGACTTCCCGGTGCCGGTTACTCCGTCCGTTCCAGCACGCCGCGCAGAAACGCCGCCTGGCCCGCATGCTGTAGGTCGTCGGAGATCACGCTGACCAGCCGCACACCCAGCGTCACCGGCGGATCCCACCGGACGTCGACGACGCGGTCGAGATCGCTGTCGGTCAATTTCCGGACGAAACGCAGCGTCTGTTCGTGCACCGCGTCGTAGTAGCCCGTGAGCGATTCGGCCGACGCCCGGATGACCGCCACGTCGGCGGGGCGGTCACCGTAGCCGGTCGCTCCCGCGTCGATGGGCAGGTCGAAGCGGTCGTACCAGCCCTGCGCGGTCCAGACCTGCTCGGTGCCTGCCACTTCCGCGAGGTGGTCGTCTTGCACGCGGGTGAGATGCCAGATCAGCCACGCGATCGAGTTGGCGCCCGGATCGACCCGGTGAACGAGGTGGTCGTCCGCCAGCCCGTCCACCGCTTCGTGCACCACCTCCTTGATCCGCTCGTAGGCGTCGGTGAGCACATCGGCACTGGTAGCCATCTATCGACTCCTTCTCGGGTGGTCCGCTGCCACCGACGGTACCCAGCGCGACCACCCGCCACGACCGGCGACGCTCCGCGGGGCGGAAATTCTCGCACGATCGCACCACATTGAATGTGCCGTTATTCAACGGTACGATATGCATTGGTTAGATTGGGTCGATGACCTCCGAATCGGTCACCGACCGGACGAAGACGTACCGAAGTGAGGGAGTACCGATGATTCACGACGTCGAGACCGGACGCGCCCGGCGAGCGGTTGTCCGCGTGGCGATGGTCGCCGCGCTCGCACTGACCCCCGTCGCCGCGGTCGCCGCGCCCGCGATGGCGCAGCAGCCGACCGTCGCGCAGGCGAGCCAGGCTCAGGAGATCCACGGTGGCTGGCACCGCCACGGCGGCTGGGGCCACCACGGCGGGTGGGGCGGTTACGGCGGCTGGGGCGGCTATGGCGGCTGGGGCGGTTACGGCTACGGGGGCAACCCGTTCGGCTTCTACGGCAGCCCGTTCGGCATCTGGCCCGGCATCGCCTGGATGCTGCCCGGCACCGGTAGCGCGTTCTGAGCGGAGCGCTCCCGCAGCAGGCCAGATGATTCCGGCTCCGCGCCGCCGACCCGGCGCCTTGTTCGCGGCCGGGCTCCGCATGGGCACGGCCCCGGAATCATTTGGCACCTGGCGAAATCGACCCCCGAGCCCGGTGGTCACACGTACCGACGCGACCTCCGGATCGAGTGCCGCAACCCCGCAGCGGCCTCGAATCACGGCGGCGCGCCGAGCGACCACCCGAGCGGCGAAGTTCGGCCTCCGATCCCGAACCGGGACGCGGTAAACCCAGCACCCCGGCAGCGCTCGGCCGCGAACTCGTACCGATCCGGTTGCCACGTCCGAATTTTCCGGAGATATCAGCGTCCGTCGCACGAATTTCGCACCGCGCCACACGAATCAGCACACATTCTGCAATTCGGCCGAATCGGACAGCGAAACAGGCGCTGCCCGTGCGTAATTCAGTAGCGCCCCGAGTGCGGCCATGTCCCCGATTTTTCGTGAAATTCGCAGAACGATTGCTTCGCGAAAGCCCTACGGCCAGAATGGGTGGGGCCGAGAACCGGCATCTTGGGGATTCGTCGGCACTCGTGGCCGACACGACTATGTGGGGAAAAACGATGAGAGTCAACAGATTCGCCGCAACCGCCCTGCTGGCGGTCGGAGCCACCGGAATAGCGACGGGTGTCGCGCACGCACAGCCCGCGGCACCGGCACAGGTCAGCGTGCACGGCGTCGAGCAGGGAATCGGTTTCACCTCGGCTCCCGCCGCCGACGGCACGGGGGTGGTCACCACCCTCGACGCGGGCACCTTCGCGTTGACGGCCGACGCGGGCGCCGTCGAACTGCGCAACGGGACGGGACAGGTCGTCGCGACCATGCCCTTGGCGTTCCAGGCCTCCGGCGCGGCGCACGGGCTGGCGCCCACGATCACCGATGCCGGCCGCACCCTCACGGTGACGCCGGTCGACGCGCCCGCGACCACCGAGCGCCTCACCCAGTTCGTCGGTGAGGACGACACACTCGCGCGCAAGCAGTACAACGCCGGTATCGGCGCCCTCATCGGCGCGGGCATCGGCGCCGTGATCGGCTTCTTCCTGGGCGGAGTCGGCGCGCTCGTCACCGTTCCGATCGGGGCGGGCATCGGTGCGCTGATCGGTTTCTCCACGCCATAATCGGCCGAGTCGGTGTGCGGCGGGAAGCCGGCCGCACACCGATCGCCGGTCGCGCCGCCGGGATCGCCTGGGTGTCCGCGCACTTTCGCGCTGGTCGGCCCAGGGGAACGCGGCGGTCCGATCGTCGTTGGTCCAGACCCGTGGACGTCGCGCCGAAACGGAATGCCCGGCCGTGCGCTGGGGCATGATGGGAGGGCACGGAGACGATCGGAGCGAAGACACAGGATCCGCGGAGATGGCACAGCGCAGTTCCCTCTCGCAGCGACGCGCTGCACTGGAACAAGAGTGGTCCCGATGGATACCCGCCGGGACACCGCAGGGTGATTCCGCGCTGCGCAGCGAGGTCGCGCAATCGTGGCTGCGATCGTTGCGCACCGTCGATCCGGCGTGCGAGCACGCACCCCACGCCGACGCCGATGTGGCCGCCCGCTGGGCCGAGTCCCCTCTGCGCACACCGGTATCCGAGCTGACCGACCAATTGCGCGACATCACCGAAGGCGCGGGCTATGTCGCGGCGATCACCGACGAGACCGGCACCATCCTGTGGTCGCACGGCGGTCCGGTGATGCGCCGCCGCGCCGAACAGGTCAACTTCGCGCCGGGCGGTCGATGGGACGAGGCGCACATGGGCACGAACGCGTTGTCGCTGGCGTTGCGCACCGCACGGCCGCACACCGTGTTCTCCGCCGAACACCTGGTGGCCGCCCTGCACGGCTGGGTCTGCTACTGCGCGCCGATCCGCGCCGCGGACGGTCGCCAACTCGGCGTGCTGGACCTGTCCACCACCTGGGATCGCGCGCACCCGCTGGCCTTGTCCACCGCCCGTACCCTGGTCACCGCCATCGAGACCAAGCTGCACCATCGCATGGCCACGCCCGGAGTCCGGCTGACCTGCCTCGGCGGCGCCCGCCTGATCCGTGACGGCGCCCCCGTGCGGCTACGCCCGAGGCACCTGGAGATCCTGACCCTGCTGGCACTCGAACCCGACGGGTTCACCCACGAACGCCTGCACTTCGCGGTGTACGGCGACCGGCCGGTCGGGGCAAGCACGCTCAAATCCGAGATGTCCTACCTGCGGCGCGCCACCGGCGGCGACATCACCAGCCGGGTCTACCGCCTGGTGAGCCCGCTGTCCTGTGACGCCGTGGACGTGCTCGCCGCGCTCGAAGCGGGCGATACCGCCACGGCGGTCGAGCTGTATCGCGGGCCGCTGCTGCCGGACTCGGACACCCCCGGCATCGTGCAGTGGCGCGAGTACCTGGCGGTCGGCGTGCGCACGGCGGTGCTGTCCAGCGGAAACGTCGAGCACGCGTTGCGTTACGGCGAGCGCGCACCGCACGACATCGAGATTCACGAACACGCGCTCCGCCTGCTTCCCGCGGGCGACGGGCGTCGTGCGCTGGCGGCCGCACGGCTGCACGGCGCGTTGCGCGACTGAGCTCGCGCGCCTCAACGTTTCGTCAACCCTCGCGAGGCATAGTGACCCGCATCACGGCCGCCGCGCCGTGTGCATCACGTCCGCAACCAGCGAGGAGTCACCCGCCATGAGCTACGCGAAGCCGGGAACCGAGGGCAGCGTCGTCGAATTCGCCACGCGCTACGACAATTTCATCGGCGGTGCGTGGACCGCCCCGGTGGAAGGCCGTTACTTCGAGAATCCCTCGCCGGTGGACGGCCAGACCTTCTGCGAGGTGGCGCGGTCCTCGGCCGCCGATATCGAACTGGCCTTGGATGCCGCGCACCAGGCGGCCGACGGGTGGGGCACCACGTCGACCACCGAGCGAGCCAACCTGCTCAACAAGATCGCCGACCGGATCGAGGACAACCTCGAGGCGCTGGCAGTGGCCGAGACCTGGGAGAACGGCAAGCCGGTCCGGGAAACGCTGGCCGCCGACCTGCCCTTGGCGGTCGATCACTTCCGCTACTTCGCCGGGGCGGTCCGCGCCCAGGAAGGCGGCATCAGCGAGATCGACGCCGACACCATCGCCTACCACTTCCACGAACCCCTCGGCGTCGTCGGGCAGATCATCCCTTGGAACTTCCCGATCCTCATGGCCACCTGGAAGCTCGCGCCGGCCCTCGCCGCGGGGAACGCCGTGGTGCTCAAGCCCGCCGAGCAGACCCCGGCCTCGATCCTGAAGGTCGTGGAGCTGATCGCCGATCTGCTGCCGCCGGGAGTCCTCAACGTGGTCAACGGTTTCGGCGTCGAGGCGGGCAAGCCGCTGGCGGCCAGCCCGCGCGTGGCCAAGGTGGCCTTCACCGGCGAGACCACCACCGGCAGGCTGATCATGCAGTACGCCAGCGAGAACATCATCCCGGTCACGCTCGAGCTGGGCGGCAAGAGTCCCAACATCTTCCTGCCCGACATCATGGCCGCCGACGACGCCTTCCTCGACAAAGCGGTGGAGGGCTTCGTGATGTTCGCGCTCAACCAGGGCGAGGTGTGCACCTGCCCGTCCCGCGCGCTGATCCACTCCTCGATCTACGACGAGTTCATGGCCCGGTGCATCGAACGCACCAAGGCCATCCGCAGCGGCAACCCGCTCGACGAGGCCACCATGATCGGCGCGCAGGCCAGCAACGACCAGTTCGAGAAGATCCTGTCCTACATCGACATCGGCCGACAGGAGGGCGCCGAGGTGCTCACCGGCGGCGGCCCGCGCAAGGTCGACGAGTTCCCCGGCGGTTTCTACGTCGAGCCGACGATCTTCTCCGGCCGCAACGACATGCGGATCTTCCAGGAGGAGATCTTTGGACCGGTCGTGTCGGTGACCACATTCGACTCCGTCGACGAGGCGCTGAAGATCGCCAACGACACCCTCTACGGACTCGGCGCGGGAGTATGGACCCGCGACATCAACGCCGCCTACCGCCTCGGCCGCCAGATCAAGGCGGGCCGGGTGTGGACCAACTGCTATCACGCCTACCCCGCGCACGCCGCCTTCGGCGGCTACAAGAAGTCCGGAATCGGGCGCGAGAACCACCGCATGATGCTCGACCACTACCAGCAGACCAAGAACCTGCTGGTCAGCTACTCGCCGGACAAGCTCGGATTCTTCTGATGCCGGACCCGGCCGGTCGCGTGGAGTTCACCGGACCGGCGCGAGCGCTGCTGCGCCGACTGATCGGGCAGCACGGCCCGGTGATGTTCCATCAGTCCGGCGGCTGCTGTGACGGCAGCGCACCGATGTGCTATCCGCGCGGCGAGTTCCGGGTCGGCGCGTCGGATGTGCTGCTGGGGTATCCGGCGGCGGACACCCCGTTCTGGATGAGTGCCGACCAGTTCGAGTATTGGCGGCACACCCATCTAACCGTCGACGTGGTGCCGGGCCGGGGCAGCGGGTTCTCCTTGGAAGCGCCCGAAGGAGTGCGCTTCCTGATCCGCTCGCGACTGCTCACCGACGAGGAACTCGCCGTCCTCGAGGAACAGCCGCCCCCGACCGGGGCGGACCTGCCCCAGTGACCCGAGGCGCCGGCCACCGACTATTACGGTCGCGCCGGTGCCTCGCCGGACCGCCGCCGCGGTGGCCAGGCCGCCGAGCACGAAAAATCCGCATGCGGGAATAGCCGGACGGCGGATACGGTCGTTCGAGGTGGTTAGGCAGGCGAACGAGAGGGGCCGCGGTGGCGACCGAGACTGTGACGGCGTCCGTAGGGCTCCGATCCGAGCGCGGGGCCATCCTCGGCTCGCTGATGCTGGCGACCGCGCTGGTCGCGCTCGACTCGACGGTCATCGCCACGGCGGTGCTCACCATCACCGACAGCCTCGGCGGCTTCGCGCAGTTCCCCTGGTTGTTCTCCATCTATCTGCTTGCGCAGGCGGTGACGGTGCCGATCTACGGCAAGCTCGCCGACACCGTGGGGCGTAAACCCGTGATCCTGTTCGGGATCGCGATGTTCGCACTGGGTTCGCTGCTGTGCGGCGTGGCGACCAGCATGCTCGGGCTGATCGTCTTCCGCGCCGTCCAGGGCATCGGCGCCGGAGCGATCCAGCCGATGACGATGACGATCGCGGGCGACTTGTACACGTTGTCGGAGCGCGCCAAGGTCCAGGGATATCTGGCCAGCGTGTGGGCCATGTCGAGCGTGGCGGGCCCGTTGCTGGGCGGCCTGTTCGCCGAGTACGTCAGCTGGCGCTGGATCTTCCTGATCAACCTTCCGCTCTGCGCGCTGGCCGGATGGATGCTGGTGCGCAATTTCGCCGAGGCCGCGCCGCGCCGCAGGCAGAGCGTCGACTATCCGGGTGCGGCGCTGCTTGCGGTGGGGGCGGGCGCGTTGATCCTCGGACTGCTCGAGGGTGGCCAGGCCTGGGCGTGGTCCTCGCCGGTGAGCCTCGCGATCTTCGCGGGCGGCGTGCTCCTGCTCGTGCTGTTCGGGCTGGTGGAACGCAGGGCGCGCAATCCGATCCTGCCGCTGTGGGTGTTCACCCGGCGGGTGGTGATCGCCAGCAGCCTGGTGTCGGTGCTGATCGGCGCCGTCCTGCTCGGAGCGACCTCCTATGTACCGACCTTCACCCAGGGTGTGCTCGGCACGGGAGCGCTGGTCGCGGGCCTGACGGTCGGCGCGCTCACGCTGGGCTGGCCGCTGGCCGCGTCCCAAGCCGGAAAGGTGTACCTGCGCATCGGCTTCCGCGCGACCGCCCTGATCGGCAGCGGCTTGGCGGCGCTCGGCGCCGCGAGCACGCTGCTGATCACCCAGCACTCGGCGCTGTGGCAGGTCGCCGCGTCGTGCTTCGTCATCGGCACCGGCATGGGCCTGGTCGCGACCCCGACCCTGATCGCGGCGCAGACCAGTGCCGAATGGACCGAACGGGGCGTGGTGACCTCCGCCAACATGTTCGCGCGCTCGATCGGCAGCGCGGTGGGCGTCGCGGTGTTCGGCGCGATCGTGAATTCGCGGGTCGGCCACACCGATCACCCGCTGCCCGCCGCGCTGGCCTCGGCGGTGCATCTGGTCTTCGTCACGATCGCGGTGATGGCCGTGGTCATGGTCGTGGCCGCGGCCATGATGCCCCGGCGGGCTGCGACCGACTGACTCGCGAAGCGGGCCCGGCGAGCGCCGACACGACTCGAGGCAGCGGGTTTTCGGAAGCGTCCGGCCCCGACCCTGGCGCAAGCTGGGCTTCCCGAACCGAACCGGAGAGTTGGAGGTCGCAGTGGCACAGGCAGTGTGCGGAGTAGTCGGTGTTTTCTTCCTCGGCATGGGCGTGTACGCACTCGCCGCGCCTGCCGCGCTGATCCGGCCGTTCGGCGTCCGGCTCACCGAGGCCAGCGCCCGATACGAAGTGCGCGCCGTCTACGGCGGCTTCGGCCTCGCGATGGCGGCCGTGCTCGCGGTGGCCGCGGCGGGCCTCGGAACGCTGCGCGGCGGGATCATGGTCGCCGTCGGCGCGGCGCTGGCGGGCATGGCCGTCGGCCGGGTGGCGTCCGCCGTGCTCGATGAGCGGACGGCCTTCTACCCCACCTGGTTCTACGGCGTGGTGGAGACGGCCGGCGCTGTCGCGCTCTTCGCGGCCGCCTAGGGATGACCGCCCGTCAGCTGGTGTGCACGGGGTCGGTCGCGGTGCTGAAGTTACCGATCTTGCGCAGCGCGAGGTACCCGGCCGACACCAGCGCCGCCCACACCACGCCGACGACGATCGCGGTGCGCCCGCTGTCGGTGAACAGCAGCAGCACGACCACCAGCCCGAGGAACGCCAGCGCCAGCACGGTGGTGTAGGGCGCGGCGGGCAGCCGGTAGTCGCTCGCGGGCAACTCGCCGCGGGCGACCTTGGCCCGGTAGAGCAGGTGACAGACCAGGATGACGCCCCAGACGAAGATGATGCCGATGGTCGACACCGAGGTGATGTAGGCGAACGCCTTGTCCGGGGAGATGATGTTGACCACCACGCCGATCACCATCGCCGCCGCGGACGCGATGATCCCGGTGTAGGGCACCGCGTTCGCGCTCAGCTTGCTCAGACCGGCGGGCGCCTCGCCGCGCAGCGACAGGGTGCGCAGCATCCGGCCGGTCGAATAGATCCCCGAATTGCACGACGACAACGCCGCGGTGAGCAGCACGAAGTTGACGATGCCCGCCGCGCCGGGGATGCCGATCTGCTCGAAGACCTCCACGAACGGGCTCTTGCCCGCGTGGAAGGTGCGCCAGCTGGACACCGCCATGATCACCACGAGCGCGCCGACGTAGAACAGGCCGATCCGGAAGGGAAGCGTGTTGATCGCCTTGCGCAGCGTCTTGCGGGGCTCGCGCGCCTCCCCCGCGGTGACGCCGACCAACTCCACACCGACGTAGGCGAACAGCACGATCTGCAACACCAGCAGCGACTGGCCGAGGCCGTTGGGGAACACGCCCCCGTCGGCCCACAAATTGGTGACGGTGGGGTCGGGCGCGTGACCGAAACCGAACAGCAGCACGCCGATGCCGAGCAGGATCATGCCGACGATGGCGGTCACCTTGATGGTGGAGAACCAGAACTCGCCCTCGCCGAACAGCCGCACCGAGATCAAGTTGGCGCAGAACATCACCGCGAGCACGACCAGTGCGGTGACCCACGGCGCGATGTCGAACCAGTACTCCACGTACTTGCCCGCCACGGTGATCTCGGCCATGCAGGTGGCCACCCACACCGCCCAGTACGACCAGCCGGTCACGAAACCGGCGAAGCGGCCGAGGAATTCGTGCGCGTACTCGGCGAAACTACCCGAGATCGGCCGGTAGGTCAGCAATTCCCCGAGCGCCCGCATGATCACGAAGATGGCCAGGCCGGCCGCCAGATAGGCGAGAATGAGACCGGGACCGGCCTGCTCGATCGCGCCGCCCGCGCCGTAGAACAGGCCCGTGCCGATCGCGCCGCCGATGGCGATCATCTGAATGGTGCGCGGGCTCAGGCCCCGCGCGTAGCCCTCCGAGTCCCCGCCGTCCGCCGGATCCAAGGGTCCCGCGTCCTGAAGGTGACGGTCGGAGGCTGTCATACTGCGGTCCTTCCCTCGGTGGGCAGCGGCGCCGGTCGCCTGCCGGTACGCCGGAACACGATGTCGGATCATCGCACGGTCCGGCCCAGGGGGTCACGCTACCGCCCGGCCGGCGCGCGCGTCGTCTCCGGGCCGACCGCCGGCGTGCGGATCTACCGGAGCGGCGTCGGGCGTGCCATCATCGGTTTCCCTACCGATGGGCTTTCGTCATGACCGAAGCATCGCCCCGGCGCGGGCGACCCGGCCGTTTCGCGCTGCGCGCCGTCGTCGTCCTCTCCGTGATCGTCGCCGTCCTGGTCGGCGCGGCGTTCGCGACGACGACCATCCTGCACATCCCGTCGCCGCCGACACTGCTGCGCCTGCTGACCGACCCGCCATCGGCGCAGGGTGCGCTGTTCGAGAGCCGGACGGTGGCCGCCTCCCCCACCCAGCGTCCCCTCCCGAAAGCACCGCGGCCGCTGCCCGAGCAGGTGCCCTGGAGGGGCTCGCAGCTCTCGATGGCCGATTTCCTCGGCACCACGCACACCAATTCGTTCCTCGTCCTGCGCGACGGCGCTGTGACACACGAGTGGTATCGCGACGGCTTCACCGCGACCACCCGCCAGTCCTCGTGGTCGGTGGTGAAGTCCATCGTGTCACTGCTGACCGGCCGGGCCGTCGCGGCGGGGAAACTCACCGAGGACGACCGCTTGGTGCGGATTCTGCCCGAGCTGACCACCGGCGGCGAGTACGACAGCGTCACCATCCGCGACCTGCTGGACATGGCCTCCGGGGTAGACGTATCGGAGAACTACAACAAGTATCTGCCGCTGACGGGCACCGCCCGGATGTACCTCACCGAGGATCTGGCCGGATTCGTCCGCGACCACCAGGGCCTGCGGTTTCCTCCCGGCAGCGCGGGCGAGTACCGCAGCGTGGACACCCAATTGCTGGGCATGGCGCTGGCGCGGGTCGAAGGCCTGCCCTTGGCCGAATTGCTGGAGCGCGACATCTGGGGGCCGATCGGCGCCGAGGACGACGCGCTGTGGAACCTCGATCGCTCCGGGGGCCAGGAGAAAGCGTTCTGCTGCCTGAACGCGACCGCCCGCGACTTCGCCAAAATCGGCCGGCTGGTGCTGGACGGCGGACGGGCAGGCGACGCGCAGATCGTGCCGCCCGCCTGGATCGACCGCATCCGCACGCCGGCGCCGCACCAGGTGGGCGGCTGGCCCTACAGCGCGCAATGGTGGCACCCGACCGGCGGGGACGGCGCCGACCTCACCGCCGTCGGCGTGTACGGCCAGTACGTCTACGTGGACCCGCCCAGCGGCACCGTCATCGTCAAGCTCAGCGACCACGGCACCACCCAGGACGAGCAGGAGACCATCGAGGTCTTCCGTACGATCGCACGCGGCTGAGGCGGCCGGGCGAAATACACCGGGGACGGGCGGCGTTGGCAGTGGAGATCGCCACTGTGGAGGAGACCCATGATCGACGTCCCGCTGTCCGTACTGGATCTGGCGCCGGTGCAGTCCGGCCGCACCGTCCGTGAGGGGCTGGACGCGACCACCGAATTGGCCAGGCGCACCGAGGCTTTGGGCTACCACCGCTTCTGGGTCGCCGAACATCACAACATGCCCGGCATCGCCAGTTCGGCGCCGAGCGTGCTGCTGGCCCACCTGGCCGCCGCCACCTCGACCATCCGGGTCGGCTCCGGCGGGGTGATGCTGCCCAATCACGCGCCGCTCGTGGTCGCCGAGCAGTTCGGCACCTTGCACGCGCTGCATCCCGGCCGGATCGATCTCGGCATCGGACGCGCGCCCGGCACCGACCAGGCGACCGCCCGCGCGCTGCGACGGACCGCGGACGGACTGTCGGCGGAATCGTTCCCTCAGGAACTGGCCGCATTGCTGGGCTACTTCCGCGGCGCCGATCCCGGCGGCATCGCCGCGACGCCGGGTCGCGGCGAGGAACCGGAGATCTGGTTGCTGGGTTCCAGCGGCTACAGCGCCCAGGTCGCCGCGGTGCTCGGGCTCCCGTTCGCCTTCGCGCACCACATCAGCCCCGACAACACCGAGCCCGCGCTCGCGCTCTATCGCGAGCATTTCCGGCCGTCGGAGCAGCTGGAGCGCCCGTACGCGATGGTGGCGGTCGCGGCGATCTGCGCGGATACCGACGAGCGCGCCGATGCCCTCGCCGGGCCGCGCGACCTGGCTTTCCTGAACCTGGTGCGCGGCACGCCGCAGGCGCTGGCCACGCCGGAGGAAGCGGCCGCGTTCCGCCCGTCGGAGCACGAGCGCGCGTTCATCCGGCAGCGCCGGGCCGGGCAGGTGCTCGGCTCGCCGGAGACGGTGCGCGGCCAGCTCGCGGACCTGCTCGAGCGCACGCGGGCCGACGAGCTGATGATCAACACGCTGGTCTACGACATCGACGACCGTGCCCGATCGTTCGAACTGCTCACCGAGAAGGTCGCGGCGTGAGGCGGATCAGTGCAACCGGAAGCCGTGGTTGGTCAGCGATTCGCGCAGCCGGTGCCTGCCGTTGAGCGCCGCCGCCGAGGCCAGCCGGGCCAGCACACGCTCGGTCCAGGAATGCGCGAGCTGTTGCTCGGCATAGAATTCCGCGATCCGGGTCTCGTACTCGGCCACGTGCGCCCGCTGCGCGGACAGATCGTAGGTTTCCCGGTGCAGAACGGCTTCCTGCGGAAGACGCGGTTTCACCCGCGCGTCCTCGGCGGGGTCTGGGTGGCCGACCACCAAGCCGAAGACGGCGAAGACCTGCGGCGGCAGGCCCAGCTCGGCGGCGACTTCTTCCGGCTTGTTGCGCAGCGCGCCGATGTAGACGGTGCCGAGTCCGAGCGATTCCGCCGCCACGACCGCGTTCTGCGCCGCCAGCGCGGCGTCGATGAAGCCGACATAGCTCGACTCGAGGTAGTCCGCGCCCTCCAGCGGCGCGCTCCGGTCTTCGGCGAGCTGGCGCAGGCGGGCGAAGTCGGCCGTCCAGACCAGCAGCACCGGCGCCTGCAGGATGTGGGCCTGGTCGCCCGCGAGCGCGGCCAAGCGTGCCTTGCGCTGCGGGTCGCGCACCGCGATGACGCTCCAGACCTGGAGATTCGACGAGGTCGGCGCGGACTGCGCCGCGGAGATCAGCAGTCGCAGCGTGGCATCGGGCACCGGATCGGACAGGTAGCGGCGCACCGAGCGGTGTTCGTGCAGCACTTGCAGGACCTGATTCCACTGCGCGGGTTCGACCGGTCGAGGATCGCGGTAGCGCTGTTGCACGGCGTGGGTCGGTGTCGGCACGGACTGCGTCATGGGCATCATCCTTTCGCCCGCGCGGCGCGCCGTCAGCGGTTGGCCGCACCGTGAGCCGAACACGAGTAGGGTAAGTAAGGCAATCCTAATAACATTTATCGGAGGTTCCCTTGGCACGTCCCCGCACCACCCTCACGGTGCAACGCACGGAATGGCTGACCCCGCACCTGATCCGGGTGCACCTCGGCGGCCCCGGCTTCGCCGCGTTCCGGCCCAGCGAGTTCACCGACTCGTATGTGAAGTTCATCTTCCCGCAGGACGGGGACGAGGTGGTCCGCACTTACACCGTCCGGTCGGTGGACATCGTCGCCGGGGAGATCGCGGCGGATTTCGTCTACCACGGCGCGGAGGGCATCGCGGGACCGTGGGCAGCCGCGGTCGAGCCCGGCGAAACCATCGACCTCTACGGCCCCGGCGGCGCGTACTCCCCGCGCCCGGACGCCGACTGGCATCTACTGGCCGGTGACGAGGCCGCGCTGCCCGCCATCGCCGCCGCGCTCGAGGCGATGCCCGGCGAAGCGACCGGGCTGGCGTTCGTCGAGGTCGCCGGTCCGGACGACGAACTGCCGTTGAAGAAGCCGGACGGCATCGAGCTGACCTGGCTGCACCGCGGCGTCCGGCCCCCCGGCGAGGTGCTCGCCGAAACCGTCCGCGCGGCGCCGTGGGCGCCGGGACAGGTCCAGGTGTTCATCCACGGTGAAGCGCAGGCGGTCATGCAGGATCTGCGCCGCTATGTCCGCAAGGACCGCGGTGTTCCGGCCGAGTGGGCGTCGTCGATCTCCGGCTACTGGCGCCGCGGCCGCACCGAGGAGGGCTTCCGGCAGTGGAAGGCCGAACTGCGGGCGGCCGAGGAAGCCACCGGCTGAACCGGCCCCACCCGCTCGGCGCACCGTCGACACCGAGCGGCACGGCGATGTCGCACCCGGAACCCGCCGGGCGAGGTGAATCGAATACGGCGCTCGGCCCGGTGCGGCACCTGCACCGGGCCGGGTGAGGTCGAGCATCGGCGCCCGGTCCGATACCCGCGACCGCGACGTCACCGCTCGCGTCCAGGAGCCCGGTCTCGAGCCGGCGCGGACATGTCCTCGAAGACACGGAACCCGCAGATCCGGACGACCGGATCGAAAGGGCGCCGTCGGCTCAACTCAAGAGCCCGACGATGGTGGCGGACAGGCAGCTGACCAAGGTGGCGCCGTAGAGCAGGCGGAGCCCGTTGCGGGCGATGACGCTGCCCTGTTTCTCGCTGAGGCTGCGGACCGCGCCGGTGACGATGGCGATGGTGGAGAAGTTCGCGAACGACACCAGGTAGGTGGACACGATCGCGACGGTGCGGTCGGACAGTCCCCCGTGTTGCCGGTTCAACTCCTGCATGGCGACCACCTCGTTGGACACCAGCTTGGTGCCCATGAATCGGCCCGCGGCCGCCGCCTCGTCCCACGGGATGCCGGTCAGCCAGGCGGCAGGGGCGAAGATGTGCCCCATCAGATCCTGGAACGTGGTGCCGTGGAACAGGGCGGCGAAGATTCCGTTGATCATCGCCAGCAGAGCGATGAATCCGATCAGCATGGCCGCGACGGTGAAGGCCACCTTGAAACCCACCAGGATGTATTCGGTGAGCATCTCGAAGAACGATTGCGCCTTACGGCTGTCGGAGATCTCCTCGCCGAGCAGCCGCGCGTCGTCGGCGGCGGTGACCGTGTAGGGGTTGATCAGCGAGCACACGACGAAAGCGCCCAGCATGTTCAGCACGATGGCCGCGATCACGTACTTCGGGTCGATCAGCTGCATGTAGGCGCCGAGGATTCCCGCCGAGACCGTCGACATCGCCGAGGCCGCCAAGGTGTACATCCGCTGCGACGGGATGTCGTCGAGCATGGCGCGCAGCGAGATGAACACCTCGGACTGACCGAGGATGGCGGAGGCGACCGCGTTGAACGATTCGATCTTGCCGAAGCCGCTCACCCACGCCAGCAGCAGGCCGAGGTACTTGATGACGAACGGCAGCACCCGCAAGTGCTGCAAGATGCCGATCAGCGCGGAGACGAGCACGATCGGCATCAGGACCGCGAAGAGGAAGGCGGGCCCGCTGCCGCCGACGCCGGGCAGGTCGCCGAACACGAACGCCGTACCCTGTGCGGCGTAGCCGAGGATATGGGCGAAAGTGTCGCTGACCGCCCGGATCACGGTCCCCCCGATCCCCGTTCTCAGCAACAGGAAACCGAGCGCGATCTGCAGGAGCAACAGGACCGCGATCCGCGGCAGCCTTCCGGCGGCGGCGCGGCGGTCGGTACTGGGCAACCATGCCAGCAGCAGGAAGCACGCCAGCCCGACGAATCCGATCAGATAATGCACGCGCACCTCGGCCGCCGTGGCGTACACCGGCTTGTGGGACCAACTCTCATGTCGGTCTATGGTGCGGTGTCTCCACGGTTGAGAAGATCAGCAGCTGCTCCGGAACTTAGTGGTCCGTTCCGGAAATCCTTCGGGGGTTGATCACGCGGCGAGACAGGCGAGGATTCTTCCTGCCGATCGGGTGTGTGCCGGTCGAGTCTGGCCAGCAGATCGTCCAGGTCGGAGGTGGTGAACCTAACCTCCACTGGAACGGCTGTGCTGTGGCGTTGTAGCGGTCTTGGAATGCTCGGAGCCGGTCGGAAACGCTGCGGTCAGCCGGTCGATGGCCTTCTTCCCTCGGTGGGAGGAGCCGTTGTCAACGATCCAGAAGACGCGTCCGGCGCTGGCGTAGGGCTCGGTGGTCATGACCTGCTCTACCGGATTCATGAACGGCACGATGCCGGTGCTTGGCTCGCAGCGGCCGAAGACGAGGGAGCGGTGGACGTCGTAGGCCGCCAGGTAGGCCAGGGCGCCGCCGCGCTCGTACTCGTGGTTGACGCGCATGGCCCGGGCCTGCCCGGGTGCCAGGGTCGGGTGGCAGCGGGGGCAGACCGACCAGCAGAATCGGAAGAGGGCGTGGTCGTCTCTCGGCTCAGGCGGTTTCAGGCCGTCGGAACGCGTCGGCGTTACGCGCGCACCAGTCCGCGAAAGTCCGCGGCTTGCGTCCGAGCAGTCGCTCGACGGTGTCCGTCCGGAACCCGACGGTGTCGGCGCGCATAAGGTTGAAGCCCTCGGTGACGGCGTCGGCGAGGGCCTGGGGCGCCCCGTTGGGGAAGCGGAACCGTACGGCCTCGTCCGGTGTGGTCACTTCTCGGACCTCGATGTCGTGGCCGATCGTCTCTGAAATGACCCGGACCTGCTCGGTGACGGTGAACGTCTCGTCGCCGGTGAGGACGTACTCCTTGTCTTGGTGGCCGGCCTCGGTGAGGACGAGGGCGGCGACCGCGGCGATGTCCGCCGGGTCGATCGGCGCGTAGCGGCCCGGGCCGACGGGGTCGAGGACGTGGTTTGCCTCCCGGATGGTGGGCAGCCAGTCGAAGGCGTTGGTCATGAAACCGCCGGGCCGAAGGAATGTAGTGGGTATTCCGGACGCGCGGATGATCGCCTCGCGTTCGTGATGCCAGCGGGCCATGGCGGGCAGCGGGTCGAGGGTGACGTGGAGGGAAGACAGGTGCACGATGTGGCTCACCCCGGCGGCAGCGGCGGCGGCGATGGCAGCGGCGGTGTAGTCGGTGCCGATGCCCTGGGTGAGCAGGAAGAGTTTGTCGACGCCGGCGAATGCCGGCGTCAGTGTCGAGGGTTCCCCCAGGTCGCCGACGGCGCGCTCGGCGCGGTCGGGCAGTCCGGCAGCGCGGGCGCGGTCGCGGACGAGGAGACGTAACTTCGCGCCCTTCGCGTCGAGTTCGCGGGTGAGTTCACGGCCGATGTTCCCGGTGGCTCCGGTAACCAGTATCATCGTGGCTCCCTAAGTCGTTTGCCGTCTAATGAATCGCCATGGACGTTAGCCGGTGAATGATTAGCCGTCAATCGACTTATTTGCGGCTCGGGCACCCGCTTCCGCACATCACCGAAAGGCCCCGATGTCTGAGTTCCTGGACCTGCACGGCAGAACGTCGAAGGTGCTCCGGGCACTGGCCGACGCGGCCATGCGACGCCATGGGCTGCACGTCGGGCAGAACTACCTGCTCGCGGTGCTGTGGGAGCGGGACGGCAGCACGCCCGGCGAAGTCGCCGCCGCGCTGAACGTCACGACGCCCACCGTCGTCAAGATGGCTGACCGGATGACTACGGCCGGGCTGCTCACCCGTCGCCGTGACAACCGGGACAACCGCCTCGTCCGGCTCTGGCTCACTGACGCGGGGCGCGCGCTGCAGAAACCGGTCGAAGCGGAACGGCGGTTGATCGAGGAGAAGGTCACCGCGGATCTCACCGAAACCGAACGCGAATCTCTCTTGAACGCCCTGGCGAAGGTCCACCGGGCGGCGAGCGAGCTACTGAGCGAGCCCATCGATTACGGCGACTCGGCCATCACCTGACACTCCCACGCCCCCTATCTGAACAGATCCGACAAGCACGAAGACGGCCTCCTGCCCACCGACGACTTCCTCGATCCACGAGGATGCCTTGGACTGCGCGACCTGCCACTACCTCGCCACCCCGAGAACCCACACAATCTGGCTCACGTCAACCCTCGAAGGACTTCCGGAGCCGACCACTTAGTTCCGCGAAGGAGCAGTGACATCGCCCAGGTGGGAAGGGATGATCGGTGGCAGACCGGTCGCCACAATCTCTGAACCTGATGACCTTCCCGATCGACCTCCGGGTCGGTACACCACTTCTATCGAAGGTGAGGTGGCGAAGGTGGCGCGAGCTTCGGCGCACTCGCAGGCCGACGAGAATTCCGTCGAGGCCGGCGGCTACCGGCAGGAGCTGGAACGGACCCTCGGCTCCTTCCAGGTGTTCGCGATCTCGTTCGCGTTCATCTCGGTGGCGGTCGGCATCTTCGCGACCTACGACGACGTATTGCGCAACGCCGGTCCGGTGGGTATCTGGCTCTGGATCGTCGCGGCGGTGGGTCAGGCTCTGGTGGCGTTGGTGGTCGCGCAGTTCGCGGCGCGCATCCCGCTCAGCGGCTCCTCCTACCAGTGGGCATCACGACTGGCCAACCCCAAGATCGGCTGGTGGTTCGGGTGGGTGACCTTCTGCTACCTGGCGATCGCCGTGGTGGCCGTCGACAACGCGCTGGCGAGCCAGGCCTTCATGCCGCTCGCGGGCATCGAGCCGGACGAGGACACCGCCCGGCTGATCACGCTCATCGTGCTGTTCATCCAGGCGGTGCTGGCCATCGCCTCGACGCGTCTCGTCAGCATGATCAACACCAGCGCGGTGGGGATCGAACTCGGGCTCGTGGTGGTGCTGGCGATCGCGCTCGTCGTCGCGGTGGCGATCACCGGTAGAGGCGCCCCCGGCAACCTCGCCTCCCGCGGTGTCACCGAGAACGCTCCCGACTACTTCGCCGTCGGCGGCGGGTTGATGCTCGCCATGCTCATGGGCCTCGGCACGCTGGTCGGTTTCGACGCGGCGGCCAACCTCGCCGAAGAGGCCGAGGACCCGCATCGCAGCGTCCCGCGCGCGATCGTGGGATCGGTGGTGGCCGCCGGGGTGCTGGGGCTGCTGTTCCTGATCGCGCTCACCGTCGCGATCGACGACATCCCCCGCATCAGTGCCAGCGGCTCGCCGGTCGCGGCGATCATGCGCGATCAGCTCGGTCCGGTGATGGAGCGGACGCTGCTGGCGGCGATCACGTTCGCGTTCTTCGGCGCCGGGATGGTGGTGCTGGCCGCGTGCTCGCGGCTGGTTTTCGCGATGTCCCGCGACGCGCGCTTCCCCGCCCACCGGCTGATGCGCCGGGTCGACCCTCGCACGCACACGCCGGTCCCGGCGACGATCCTGATCTTTCTCCTGGGTGTGGTCCTGATGATCGCCCTGCCGGGCGACGCGCTATTGGAGCTGATCACGGCGTCGACGATCCTGCCCGCCCTCATCTACGCCTCGACGGTCGTTCTCTACCTGGCGGTGCGCCGCAGGTTGGACCGCAGGAAAGGCGCGTTCGACCTCGGGCGCTTCGAGTTGCCGGTCGCCATCGGCGCGCTGGCGTGGTCGGCCGTCGCATTGTTCGTCCTGGTGACGCCCTCGGACGCCTTCGTCCCGGTCGTGATCGTGGCCGGATTGGTCGTTACGGGCGGGGTGTTCTTCCTCGCCCTGCTGGCGTTCGATCGGCAGGCGCTCGAAACCGAACCCGGTGACGTGAGCGTCTTCGAGCACTGACCGGCCGAGCCGCCCGAGCGCAGCTGGGCTTCGGGCGGCTCGGCGGTGGTCACCGGTCTATTGGCGCGGCGCGCGCAACGCCTCCTCCACGAATTGTGTGGTGTAGGTCTCCGACAGGTCGATGCGATCGCGCACGGGACGCACGTTCTTCGAGTACTCGCCGAGAATGTCCAGCACGTTCTGCGCGCCCTCGGGTTTCATCAGGCCGTCGCCGTTGAACATGCCGATGGAGTCGCGAATCGACTGGACGTAGAGGTCCTTGCCCGCGCTCGCGTACTGCGGCGGCATCTTCGCGGCGATCTCCTCGGGCGTGTGCGTCCGGATCCATTGCAGCGTCTGCACGAACGCGGTGGCGAGCTTGCGCACGATGTCCGGGTGGGCGTCGATCGTGGCGCAGTTCATGTACAGCGACGTCGCCGGGTACAGCCCGCCGAGCGCGGCCCGGGTGCCGGCCTCGGTGCGCATGTCGACCAGAATCCGCGCCTCCCCGGAGTTCACCATCTGCGCCACGGTGGGATCGGTGGTCATGCCCGCGTCGATGCCGTCGTGGTTCATGCCCGCGATGAAGGTCTGTCCGGCGCCGACTTTCACCCGGGTGTACTCGGCGGTCGTCATGCCCTCCTGGCCGGTGAGCGCCTGGGTGAGGAAGTCGGTCGAGGAACCGAGCGAGGTCACGCCCAGCTTCTTGCCGCGCAGGTCGGCGACCGAGGTGATGTCCGCGTCCGCCTTCGACACCAGCTCCACCTCGCCCGGCACATCGGACATCTGCACCACCGAGCGGATGCACTGGTCCTTGGCCTGCAGGTCGATGGTGTGGTCGTAGAACCCGACCACCCCCTGCACATCGCCGGTGAGCAGCGCGGTCTCGGCCGTGGCGCCGGACTGCTCGCCGAGCAATCTCACGTCGATGTCGTTGCGCTCGAAGAAGCCGAGTCGCTGGGTGAGCATGGCGGGCAGATAGATCACCTTCTCCAGGCCACCCACCATGATGGTGATCTGTGGCCGCCCGTCGGCCATCGGAATGGTGCGGGAGTCCCGGCATCCGGTGACGGTGAGCAGTGCCGCGATCGCGACGGCCACGAGCGCCAGCTGCTTGCGATACCTCATGATCAGATCCCGTGGTTCGAGGTCGCTTGCGAGGGCCGCCACTTCAGTAACCGGTTCTCCGCCATGCCGATCCCCCACTCGGCGATCAACGCGATCACGGTGATGACGATCATGCCCGCGTAGATGCCCGCCGAGTCGAACGTGCCTTGCGCGTTGCTGATCAACAGGCCCAAACCCTTACTGGCGCCGGCGTATTCGCCTACCACCGCGCCGATCAGCGCGAAGCCGAAGGCGGTGTGCAGGCTGGACAGGATCCAGGTGGTCGCGCTGGGCAGGACGATCGACACCAGCACTTGCCTGCGGCTCGCGCCGAGAATACGGGCATTGTTGATCACGTTGCCGTCGACCTCGCGCGCACCGGTGAACGCGTTGAAGAACACCGCGAAGAACACCAGCACCACCACCGTGGCGACCTTGGAGCTCAGCCCGAGCCCGAACCAGATGATGAACAGCGAGGCCAGCACGATGCGCGGAACGGCGTTGAGCGCCTTGATGAACGGCGCGAGCACTTCGGCCCAGTACCGGCTGCGGCCGAGCAGCACGCCCAGCACGACGCCGGCCACCGTACCGATCACGAAACCGAGCACGGCTTCCTGCACCGTGGTGTAGATCTGCAGCCAGATCGAGCCGAATTGAGTTCCCTCGGTGAACCATTCCACCAACCGCGCCCAGATCAGCGACGGCTTGGAGTAGAAGAAGGGATCGATCCACACCGTGGCGGTGAGTTCCCACGCGCCCAGCCACAGCGCCACCAGCGCGGCGCGCAGGCCCCAGGTGCGGATCCGTGCGCGCCGCGCGGTGGTGCGGACCCTCGCCAGGATCTGCTCTTCGGTCTCGTTCTCCACCACCGGCGTGGCGGCGTCGGGTGCCAGCACGTCATGCGACACGGGAGGCTCCCTTCGCGCGGGCGGCCTCGACCTGATCGCGCAACGTCTGCCAGATCTCCTGGTAGATGTCGCGGAACTCGGTCGTCAGGCGCACCTCCTCGACACTGCGCGGGCGCGCCAAGCCGACGGGGAAGTCACCGCAGACGGTGGCCGGGCTCGCGGTCATCACGACCACCCGGTCGGCCAGCACGATCGCCTCCTCCAGATCGTGCGTGACGAAGATGACCGCCGCGTTGGTGCCCGCCCAGACCCGCAGCAGTTCGTCCTGCATGAGCTGGCGGGTCTGCACGTCCAGCGCGCTGAACGGCTCGTCCATCAGCAGGATCTCCGGCTCGTTGACCAGCGTCTGCGCCAGCGCCACGCGCTTGCGCATGCCGCCGGACAACTGGTGGGGGTAGTAGTTCTCGAATCCCGCCAGGCCCACCGTGCGCACCCATTCCGACGCCTTCGCGCGCGCCTCGGCTTTCGACGCGCCGCGCAGGCGCGGGCCGAGCGCGACGTTGTCCAGCACACTCTTCCACGGCAGCACCGCGTCCTGCTGGAACATGTAGCCGATGCCGTCCGGGATGCCGTCGACGTCCTCGCCGCGCACCAGCGTCCGGCCGGCCGAGGCCGGTTCCAGCCCGGACACCAGCGACAAAGTGGTTGACTTGCCGCATCCGGTCGGGCCGACGACGGCGACGAATTCGCCGGGCCGCACCGTGAGGTTCAGATTGCGCACGGCGGTGTGGATGCCACCGCCGGTGCCGGGGAAGCGCTTGGTCGCGCTCCGCAGCTCGATGAGTGATTGCGTCATTGCTTCCTACTCCTGCGAGATCGGGTAGGGCGAACGTACGTGGCCCCGGTCACACCTCGGAGCTTGTGCGCACAACCGCCACAAACGCGGGATTCGCAGGTTTTGCGCATTCTGCTCACGCTCCCCGCGCGCGGTAATTCGCGCCTATGCTGCGCCCATGGCCACTGAGGGCGCGCGGGCCGTGCGATTGCGGACCCAGGTTCTGCTGTCGCAGATCCTGGTCGTCGCGCTGACCCTCGGTGTCGCGTTCGCGGTGTTCGGCTACCTGAGCGACCAGCGGCTGCGCGACGCCTACGGCCAGCGCGCGCTGGCCGTCGCGCGCACCGTCGCCGCCGATCCGGTGGTGCGCGCCGAGGTGGGGAGGTACGCGCCGGGGGCGGTCGCCGACGACCCCGCCGTGCGCCGGGAGCTGGCCGCCGGTCCGCTCGAGCGGCTCGCGGTGGACGCGACGCAGCGCAACGGTGCGCTGTTCGTCGTGATCACCGATGACGCGGGCATCCGCCTCGCGCATCCGGACGCCGGACGGCTCGCCGAGCACGTCAGCACCGATCCGTCCGAGGCGCTCGCGGGCCGCGAGTCGATCACCGAGGAACGCGGCACGCTCGGCGACTCGGTGCGCGCGAAGGTCCCGGTGCTCGCACCCGGTTCCGACCGTGTGGTCGGCGCGGTCAGCGTCGGCATCGCCACCGACGCGGTGCACGATCAACTGCTCGGCGACCTGCGCACCGCGGGCGCGCTGGTCGCGGTGGCGCTCGCGGTCGGCATCGCCGGATCGATCCTGCTCGCCCGCCGGTGGCGCGGGCTCACGCTGGGGCTGGAACCGGACGAGCTGGCCGAACTGGTCCGCGGCCAAGCCGCGGTGCTGCACGGTATCGGCGGCGGCGTGCTCGCGGTCGACGCGTCGTGGCGCACCACCTTCGTCAACGACGAGGCCCGCAGGCTGCTCGGCGTCGCGCCGGACATCGGGCGTCCGGTGGACGAACTCGGCCTGACGCCCCGCGTGCTGGAAGTCTTTCGCGACCTCGACGAGCAGCCCGCCTCGGCGACGGTCGGCGCGAACATCGTCATCGTCTCCGCGCGCCGGGT
This sequence comes from Nocardia sp. NPDC005745, assembly GCF_040630775.1. Taxonomy (NCBI): domain Bacteria; kingdom Bacillati; phylum Actinomycetota; class Actinomycetes; order Mycobacteriales; family Nocardiaceae; genus Nocardia; species Nocardia sp. NPDC005745. The sequence goes on along the minus strand of NZ_JBEXYF010000004.1, from coordinate 158,362 downwards.
GGTCCGGGACGGGCGCGATCTCGGCGCGGTGCTCACCGTGCGCGACCGCACCGACGTGGAATCGCTGACCCGGCAACTGGACGCGGTGCAGTCGATGAGCACGGTGCTGCGCGCGCAGCGCCACGAGTTCTCCAACAAGATGCACCTGATCAGCGGACTGCTGCACGGCGGGCGGGTCGGGGAGGCGGCGCGGTCGGTCGACGAACTGATCGGTGCGGGCCCGCTGGGCCCGGCGACACCGGGCATCGACGCCATCCACGACGCGTACCTGCAGGCATTCCTGGCCGCCAAGGCCGCGCACGCCAGGGAGAACGGCGTCGAACTCGTACTCGGCCCCAACACCTGGGTCGAGGGCAGTCTCACCGATCCGGTGGATGTGACGACCGTGCTCGGCAACCTGCTGGACAACGCCATGGAGGCCGTCCGCGCCGGGAACCGGGCGGTGCGGCAGGTGGAAGTCGAACTGGTGCAGGAAGATTCGACTTTGCACATCACCGTCGCCGACACCGGCGACGGCGTCGCGCCCGGCTTGGTGGACACGCTGTTCACCGAAGGGGTCTCCACCCGCGACGACCGCGGCGTACCCGGCGGGCGCGGTGTCGGCCTCGCCCTGATCCGCCAGATCGCCCGCGCCCACGGCGGCGACGTGCGCCTGTCGAGCCCCGGCGGCGGCCCGCCGCCGCTCACCGGCGCGGAGTTCATCGCCCGCATCCCTGGTGTGCTCGTGGAAAGCGAGGTGGCATGGCCGCGCCGACCTTGACCGTCCTGGTCGTCGACGACGACTTCCGGGTGGCGAACCTGCATGCCGGAATCGTGCGGTCCATACCGGGTTTCACGGTGTCGGGCACCGCCAACACCCTCGCGTCCGCGCGGGAACTGGTCGCGGCGGAGCCGGTCGACCTGGCGCTGGTGGACGTGTATCTGCCGGACGGATCCGGCATCGATTTCGTCCGCGAGATCCGCTGCGACGCGATGATGCTCACCGCGTCGACGGAGAGCGAGGCCGTGCGAGCCGCCATCGCGGCGGGCGCGCTGGCCTACCTCGTCAAACCGTTTCCGCATACCGACCTGGCCGCCCGGCTGGCCGCCTATGCCCGGTACCGGCGCATTCTCGCGGCGCCCCAGGTCGACAACGCCCGGGTGTCCGCCGCGCTGCACGCACTGCGTCCAGCAGTCGGCGCCGGACCATCCGCGCCGGTGTCATCACCGACCAAAGACGCTGTTCTGCAAGCGATTGCGGACGCGGCATCGCCTCTGTCCGCGGGCGAGGTGGCGAGCGCCATCGGCGTCTCCCGTGCCACCGCCCAGCGCTACCTGGCCGGCCTCGTGGCCGGCGGCACGGTGCGCATGAGCCTGCGCTACGGCACCACGGGACGGCCCGAACAGGAGTACTCCGCCGCACCTCAGCGCTGAGCGGGCGGTACCCCGATCGGCGGTAGCGTCGGGGCATGAGCATCCTCGACGTCGCCGTGCTCGGCTACGGCTTGGCCGGGTCGGTCTTCCACGCTCCGCTGATCGCGGCGGAGCCTCGGATGCGTGTCGCGGCCGTGGTCACCTCCTCGGAAGAGCGCGCCGAACGCGCCCGCGCGGAACACCCGGGCGTGCGCGTGGTGCCGCATGCCGAAGAGCTGTTCACCGCGCCGCGCGGCATAGATCTGGTGGTGATCGCGACGCCCAACCGCACCCACGCGCCGCTGACCCGGCAAGCCATCGAGGCCGGGTTGCCGGTGGTGGTCGACAAGCCGTTCGCGGTCTCGGCAGACGACGCCGAGGACCTCGTCGCGCGCGCGGAACGCTCCGGCCTGGTGCTGTCGGTCTTCCAGAACCGGCGCTGGGACGGCGACTTCCGGACGGTGCGCGAGCTGGTCGAGACCGGGAGGCTGGGCCGGGTGCGGCGGTTCGAGTCGCGGTTCGAGCGGTGGCGTCCGGTGCCGAAGGGCGGCTGGCGGGAGGTCGGCACGGACGAGGAGGGCGCGGGCATCCTGCTCGACCTCGGCAGCCACCTGGTGGACCAAGCCGTGACCTTGTTCGGCCCGGTGGCTTCGGTGTACTGCGAGCTGGACCGGCGGCGGGAGGGGATCACCACCGACGACGACGCGTTCGTCGCGCTGACCCACAACGGCGGTGTCCGCTCCCACCTGTGGATGAGCGCCGTCGCCCCGCACCTCGGACCGCGCTTCCGAGTGCTCGGGTCGGAAGCCGGGTATGTCACCTACGGGCTGGACCCGCAGGAAGACGCGCTGCGGTCCGGACGCCGTCCGGACGACGATTCACCGTGGGGCACAGTCGATGCCGACCATTGGGGCGTACTCGGCGCGGAACCCGATTTCGTCCCGGTGCCGACCGCGCCCGGCGCATACCCGGCGTTCTACTCCGCCATGGCCGCCACGCTCCTCGACGGCGCGCCGGTACCCGTCGACCCGCGCGACGCCGTCACGACGCTGCGCCTGCTGACGAAGGCACGAGAGTCGGCGGCCCGTGGTGTGACGGTCACCGCCTGACCAGGGCTGGCCACCTTCGCCGCGAGTCGATAACGTCGGTCCCCGGGATCGGCCGGCTCGGCCGCTCGGCGGAGAGGAGACCCCCATGGGTGCAACGATTTTCGCGGTGTTGCTGCCGCTGGCACTGGCCCTGGTGATGTTCGGGCTCGGATTGACGCTGACGACCGACGATTTCGCGCGCGTGCTGCGCTATCCGAAAGCGGCGGTGATCGCGCTGGTGTGCCAGATGGTCCTGTTGCCCGCGGTGTGCCTTGGCCTGATCCGCCTGTTCGGACTCGACGGCGCGCTGGCCGCGGGCATGCTGCTGCTGGCCGCGTCGCCGGGCGGTGCGTCGGCGAACCTGTTCAGTCACATCGCCGGGGGCAACGTGGCGCTGAACATCACGCTCACCGCGATCAATTCGGTGCTCGCGGTGTTCACCATGCCGGTGGTGGTGGCGCTGTCCTACGCCTTGTTCCTGGACGGCGAGGGCTCGGTCGGGCTGCGGCCGGACAAATTCGCTCAGGTCTTCGCCATCGTGCTCGTGCCCGTCGCGATCGGCATGGCGGTGCACCGGCGGTTCCCGGAATGGTCGCGCCGGATGCGCGGTGCGGTCAAGATCCTTTCGGTCGTGGTGCTCGCGCTGGTGATCGCGGCCGGGGTGGGCTCGAATCTGGACACATTGTCGGAGCACATCGGAAAGCTGTCCGCGATCTGCCTGTCCTTCGCCGTGATCAGCCTGGCCGTCGGCTACTTCGTGCCCCGGCTCGCGCGAGTGGAAACCGATCAGGCCATCGCCTCGGCCATGGAGATCGGCGTGCACAACGCGGCGCTAGCGATCGCCGTCGCCGCGTCGGTGCTGGACAACGAGACCATGGCCGTGCCCGGCGCGGTCTACGGCGTTCTGATGAACATTCCCGCGGCGCTCGCGGCATATCTGCTGGCCAGGCGGGCGCGGCGGGACCAACCCGCGCCCGCGCCCAGCATGGCCGGTTAGCGGGGGCAGGCGCTGCGCGAACACGAGAGTGCCCGGTGAGTAGCCTCTCGGAGGGTCGTACGCCATGAGAAGGGAACCAGCTGCGCGATGCAACCGCTCGGCATGAACGATCCGGCCAGGATCGGGGACTACCGTCTGCTCGGCGTGCTGGGCGTCGGTGGCATGGGCCGCGTCTACCTCGGCCGGAACGCGGGCGGGCGCACCGTCGCGGTCAAGGTCATCCGCCCCGACATGATCGACGCGGAGTTCCGCATGCGCTTCCGGCGGGAGGTCGCCGCGGCGCGCCGGGTCGGCGGACGGTTCACCGCGCCGGTGCTCGACGCCGACGTGGACGCCGATCCGCCGTGGCTGGCCACCGGTTACGTGGCCGGGTTCTCGCTGGCCGACGCGGTCGACCGGTACGGGCCGTTCACCGAGCACGCGCTGCTCGTACTGGCACACGGGCTGATCGAGGCGTTGATGGCGGTCCACGGCGCCGGGGTGGTGCACCGCGACCTCAAGCCGTCCAATGTCCTCCTGGCTCTCGACGGTCCCAAGGTGATCGATTTCGGCATCGCCCGCGCCGTCGACGACAGTCGGCTGACCACCACCGGAAAGGTCATCGGCTCTCCGGGTTTCATGTGCCCGGAGCAGGTGACCGGCGACCCGGTCGGCCCGCCCGCGGACGTCTTCGCCCTCGGCGGGATCCTGGTGTTCGCGGCGACCGGCCACGGACCGTTCGGCGTCGGCGACACCGTGCAGATGCTGTGGCGGGTGGTGTACGAGGAGCCGCAGCTCGACGACGTCCCGCAGCGACTGCGCCCGCTGGTGTCGGCCTGCCTGATCAAGGACGCCGCGGCCCGCCCGACGCCGGACCAGTTGCTCACCCAGCTCACCGCTCTCGGCATCCCCGAGCGCGGCGGCTGGCTGCCCGCTCCGGTGCTCGAGGAGGTCAGCCACCGCGCCGTGGAGCTGCTGAACCTGGACTCCGGGCCGTTCGATCGCCCGGACCTTCCCGCACCCCCGCATCCCGCGCGCACCGCCGACACCATGATCCATTCGGCCGCACCTGCGCACCCGCACAGCGACCCCGGGCGATCGGCGCCCACGCACCTGCGGCATCCGGGCCCGCCGCAGGCGTCTCCCACGTACACCGGACACCACACGTACCCGCCCGCACACCCGAGTTCGCCCCGGTTCGGCGCGGCCGCCGCCGAACCTCATCCGCGCCGCCCCGGCCGCGCCCTGCTCGTCACGGGCGCGCTCGTCGTCTGCATCGCCGTCGCCGTAGCGGCGTTCGTGGTCGGCGCACAGCTACGGAACGACGATTCGAACGATTCGATCGCGCAGACCACCCAAGCCACCGCCAAACCCGCCACAACTACCGCCACGCAGGCCGGTGACACGAGCCCGACGACCACCAGCAGTCCCTCCGGCACAAGCATTCCCAAGGCCTTTCTCGGCGAGTGGAAAGGGGTCGCCCGTGATGTCATCGCGTCGTTCGACATCGTGCTGACCATCGGAGACGGCGCGGTCGGCGAGGAGGTCGCGCAGTCGTCGAACACCGGCAAGCTGAAGGGTGAGCGGTGCGAGCGCGCGGAGACCCTCACCGGCGCCACCGAGACCGAGCTGTCGTTTGTCGCGCGACTGTCCGGCGGCTCTCCCACCTGCTTCGACAACGGCTCCACCTCGACGGTCAGATTGCAACCGGACGGCTCGGTGGCCTACAGCCTCTCCGGGATTTTCGGCAACATCGAAGGGACCCTACGCAAGAGCTGAGGATAGGACGCCGCCGTCGCCCTGATGTCGCGAAGGGGAACGCATGCCACGAGCGCGGTCGTCCGCGGGCGGTTAAGGTGCGGCGGTGGACAGAGCGGAATTCTTCGAGCGCGGCGCCTCCATCGCCGATCGTCTGACGACGACGCAAGCGCAACCGCCGTGGTGGCTGGTGGTGGCGGCCGCGGTGGCGGCGCTCGTGCTGGTGGGTTACACCCCGATCTGGCGGCTCACCCGCAATATCGTCACCATCGCGCACGAAGGCGGGCACGCCCTGGTCGCGCTGCTCACCGGCCGCAAGCTCAACAGCATCCGATTGCATTCGGACACCTCGGGACTCACGGTGTCGAGCGGAAAACCCTACGGCCTCGGGATGATCCTCACCACGATGGCGGGTTACCCCGCGCCGCCGCTGCTCGGCCTCGGGTTCGCCGCCCTGCTGGGCGCCAGCCGGATCACGCTGATGCTGTGGACCGCCATCGTCCTGCTCGCCGCGCTCCTGATCAAGATCAGGAACATCTACGGCGGTATCACCGTGCTCGGACTCGGTGCGGCGGTCTTCGTCGTCTCCTGGTTCGGCACCGACACGCTGCAAGCGGGTTTCGCGTATCTGGGCGCCTGGTTCCTGCTGTTCGCCGGGGCGCGGCCGGTGCTCGAGCTACAGCGGGGACGTTCCAGGCAGCAGCGCGCCCGCTATCACGAAGTCGACTCCGACGCCGATCAACTCGCCAGGCTCACCCGGCTGCCCGGCCTGCTGTGGGTGTTCGTGTTCGGCACGATAGCCGTGGGTTCGCTGCTGATCGGCGCGTGGCTGCTCGTCTCCGCCATCGCCGAGATCTGCCTGCCGGGCGCGCCTTCCGGCTCCTGCTTCGCGTCGCACTGACGCCGCGCTGCGCGACGCGATCGGCTCGGATAGGCTTCGATCCCGCCCTGCGCCACCCACCGCGTGCCGCATCGCCGAATCATCCACTTCGGCCGTCCCGGCGCGGAATCGCGATCCACGACCCTGGAGCCAGCATGCCGAACATCCTCGCGCGTACGCCGAGTACTGCTGCGCGGCAGTTTTTTTCAGCACTGACCTCGGCCGTGACAGCGCTGCTCCTCACGATCTCGCTCGGTGCGGCGAACGCCTCCGCCGCACCGGCGGCCACGGCCTGCGGCACACCGCTGGCGCCTGCCGAGACGGCCGCTATCGCGGAACTGTCCGACACCGGCACGCTGACCGGTTCCGCGCTGTGGCAATTGGAGGAAGCCGTCGACCGGCACCGGCGGATCACGGAGATCCTGGTCGCCCACCGCGATCTGCGCGGGGTGTTCGCCCTCGGGCTCGACGCGGTCGAACGGGCCGCCGTCCTGCCGCTACAGCGCGACCCCGCGTCGTTCGACGACCCGGAGTGGGCGCATCGGATCAGTCTCGAACTGCTGTCGCGCTTCCTGCGCACAGTGCACGCCGAATTCACCGGCGCACCCGTCGACCCGCACTGGGCGCACTATTTCGCCCTGACCCGCCACTGCGAGCTGTCCCCCGCGCGCGTGGCGATGGCCGGGTACAACGCGCATCTGAGCGTCGACCTGTCCTATTCCGTCGCCGCGGTCGGCAGCACCGCCGCAAACGCGGGCGACTACTTCCGCATCGTCGACGCGATCGCCCAGCACGGTGCGCTGATCGTGGACGCGACCAAAGCGGTCTACGGCGGCGACCTCGGCCCGCTGTGGCGCTTCTACTTCGTCGGCGAGGGCCTGGACCTGGTGCTCGGTCGCGGGGTGGCGACCGGCCCCATGCTCCGTCTGGCCGACGCGGGCGCCAACGTCGTCATTCTCTCGAACGGATTGGCCATGCGGGATCCGGCCGCGGCACCCGTCGTGACCGCAGAGATCGACACGTTGTGGCGCGGCCTCGATCTCGCTTTCGATGTCTTGTCGGATCTCGGCGGCCTCTAGCGGGCGAACCCGGCGCGCGGCTCACCTGTCCAGCGCTGCCACGGCTCGCCGGACCACCTCCTCGGGCGGGCCCCCCGCATCGATGGTGCTGCCGTCCTCGTCGGGACCGAGCGGCTCCAGGGTGGCCAGCTGGGAATCGAGCAGGCTCGGCGGCATGAAATGCCCGCGACGTCCGGTCACACGCCGCTCGAGTTCGGCGCGCGGCACGCTCAGATGCAGGAAGAACGCCTCGGGGGCGGAGGCACGCAGCCGGTCGCGGTAGGTCCGTTTGAGAGCCGAGCACGTGACGACGCCGCCCCGTCCGGATCGCTCGGCCATCCACGCGGCCAGGCCGTCGAGCCATGGTGCGCGATCAGCATCGTCCAACGACGCCCCCGCCGCCATCTTCGCGACGTTCGCGCGGGGGTGGAAGTCGTCGCCCTCGGCGTACTCGACCCCGAGCGCGTCGGCCAGGCGGGTGCCGACCGTCGTCTTTCCCGAACCCGACACCCCCATCACGACGATCACCGGTACATCGTGCACTCGAACTTCCTTCCCCCGTGGCGGCGGATCTGTCGTGCGCGCGGACTTGTCATCGGCAACAACCTAGCGGGCGAGCACTTCGTCGGCCCGTGCAGTGACGATCCGCCCCGCCTGCGGCTAGATTTCGAGGACCGAGACTGCGGCCCGCCGATTTCGTTCTGCGTCAAGAGATTTGAAATCCGCGCGGACCGGATGGGAAGTACGAATGTTCGCGATGACGCAATGCACGGACCTGGTCCGACATCCGGACCGCGACCGCACGCTCGAGCTACGGGCGGACCCCGCCGTGCTCAGCGCGATCGGCGGGACGATCCTGGTACCGGAGTCGCTGATCGCCGCGAACGAACTCGACGCCTTGGTCGCCGCCCTGGCCACGGCGGTACCCGCCCCGCTCACCGCCGCCGCCATGGCCGCCGAGCCCGACCGGATCCCCGGCGCCGCCGACCAGGCACACGAACTGCTCGACATGGTCCGGCGCCTGCGGAACCCGCCGGGTCTGTACCGTTTCGAGGATCTGGCCCTCGAATACCAGCTCACCCGGCCGGGGCCGGGACGCGATCGGCTGGCGGCGCTGCTCGACCCGCTTGAGGGCCATCCCGAGCTGTTCGACACCCTGCGCGAGCACATCCGCAACGACTTCAACCGCAGGCGGACCTCCCGGACGATGTATCTGCACCCGAACACCGTGGACCATCGTCTGAAGCGCATCGGCCGCCTCACCGGCCTGGACACCGCCGTTCCGCACGTGCTGTACCGATTACGCGCCGCGCTCATCGCACGGACTTACACGCGGCCGGAATCGCCGACGCCAGGCGAGCACCGAACCCCCGCCGCCGGTGAATCTCGGTAATCCGGCGGTGCCTCCGCATGGCGCGAGCGGAGCGATTCGCCCATGCTCCGACCGACTAGGGTCATTGACATGGAACTACGCATCTTCACCGAGCCGCAGCAGGGTGCGAGCTACGACACGCTGCTCACCGTTGCCAAGGCCACCGAGGACTTGGGATTCGACGCGTTCTTCCGCTCCGACCACTACCTGAGCATGGGCGGCGCCGACGGCCTGCCCGGCCCCACCGATGCCTGGATCACCCTCGCCGGACTGGCCAGGGAGACCGAACGGATCCGCCTGGGCACCCTGGTCACCGCCGCCACCTTCCGGCTGCCCGGCCCGCTCGCCATCCAGGTGGCCCAGGTGGACCAGATGTCCGGCGGCCGCGTCGAATTCGGTCTGGGCAGCGGCTGGTTCGCCGAGGAGCACGCCGCGTACGGCATCCCGTTCCCCGCCGACAAGTTCGCCAGGTTGGAAGAACAGCTGGCCGTCATCACCGGGCTCTGGGCGACCAAACCCGGCGACACGTTCAGCTACAACGGCAAGCACTACCAGCTCACCGATTCCCCCGCCCTGCCCAAGCCGGTGCAGGACCCGATTCCGGTGCTGATCGGCGGCCAGGGCGCCACCCGCACCCCCCGGCTGGCCGCGCAGTACGCCGCCGAGTTCAATATGCCGTTCTCCTCGCTCGAGGACAGCGCGCGGCAGTTCGAGCGGGTGCGCGCCGCCGCCGAGACCTACGGACGCGCGGCCGACGACCTGGTCTACTCCAACGCGCTGGTGGTCTGCGTCGGCGCGAACGACGCCGAGGTGGCGCGCCGGGCCGCCGCGATCGGACGCGAAGTGGACGAGCTGAAGACCAACGGCCTGGCCGGCTCACCGGCCGAGGTGGTGGACAAGATCGGCCGGTACACCGAGATCGGCACCAGCCGCATCTACCTGCAGGTGCTCGATCTGACCGATCTCGAGCATCTCGAGCTGATCTCCGCGCAGGTGCAGTCGCAATTGTGAGCCCTGGCGCGTGGGGTCGCCCGGCAAGACGACCCCACGCGGCGTTCAGCCCAGCGGACGGTTGGTCGGCACGATGACGAAGCTCGGCGCCGACGGATCCAACTCGAGGTGCTGGGGCTTCAGTTCGGTGTTGTTGAGCATGGGGCGGAAGGCCAGCGCCTTCGGCGAGTTGCCCGCGAAGACGTCGATCCGCAGCCGGTGACCTGGTTGCAGCACCGCTTGGGTGGGGATGACCGCGATGTCCAGCACCACGGGCTCACCGGGAACGACCGGCCGCATACTGTCCAGGGTGAGCGGGTTGAACGGTTCGGTCAGATCGCCGGACGATGTGCGGCTGCTCTTCTGCTCGTCTACGGCGCGCAGGGAGGCGGTCAACTGGCCGGTGGTCAGCACCTTCGAGGATCCGTCGGGCGCTACATCGTTCATCGTGACGCTCCAGTAGCCGTCGGTGGCGTCGTGCACGGTGTTGAGGTGCACGTTCACCGGACCCGAGATGACCGTGCGCTCGGTCATCGGCGCACTGGTGAAGGTCAGCGCGTTGCGCTCGGCGATGCGCGAGTCCTTCGCGCACACGTCCACCACCGCCGCCATGCCTGCCGAGCCCTGCGCGGTGTCGCGGGAACACGCCGCGGCGAGGCCGGGCGCCACCGTCAATGTCCGTTGCTCGTCGGGGACGGTCATCGTCAGCGATCCGTCGTATACCGCTTTTCCGGTGGTGCCGCTCGGCGTGGCCGAGAGATACACGCGGCGATGGTTGAGGTCCTTCTGCGGGAACTGCCCGAGGGTGATCCAGCCGCCTCCCTGTTCCCACACGGTGACCGGCCCGAAATCGCCCAAGCCGTGGTCGACGTCCTTCAACCACTTGTCGAACCACACCCGCTGCAACACGTCCAGCCGCGGCGGCGCTCCGGGAATGCCGGTCCCCGCACCGGGATTCGCGTGATAGGTATCGCCGACGATCAATTGCTTCCTGCCCGCGGGCAGCGGAATGGCGTTGTACAGCTTGGTCGCGCTGTTGGCGAATATGTCGTGCCAGCCGCCGTAGACGAAGGTGGGCACCGTGATGCGCTCCGGGTGGCCCTCGATGCCGCGCCGGAAGTAGCTGTCCTCGTCCAGCGCGTCGGCCAGGGCGGGCGGCACGTGGTCGAGCGAAGGCGTGAGCAGCGCCTGGGCCAGTAGATCGACGTTGCTGGCCGGATCGGACATCCGTTCGTGCAGCCACCCCCAGTCGAAGGTGCCGTTCAACATCGACTGCACGTCGGGAATCAGCTTCAGCTGGTTGACCGTGTTGAGCCACATCGGCAGGAACGTCGTCCCCACCCCACCGCCCGGCGCGACGACGTCACGCATCAGGTCGCTCCCGGGTTCCACGGGGAAGATCGCCTGCAACGGCGCCGGGGCGTCCTCGGCGGCGCGCAGCTGGTTGATCCCCGAATACGAACCGCCGCTCATCCCGATCCGGCCGTTCGACCACGGCTGCGCGGCCGCCCAGTCGATCACCTCGCGGGTGTCGAGTTGTTCCCGCTCGCCGAGGGTGTCCCACGCGCCCTGGGAGAAACCGGTCCCGCGCACGTCGGCGATGACCTGGGTGTATCCGGCGCGGATCAGGTTGCGATCGAGTCCCAGGACCGTCTGCACGGTGCCGCCGTCGACCGCGTGCAGCAGATCGCCGAAACCGCTGACCGGCGTACGGGCCAGATTCACGCGGTTGACCAGCCGGACGGTCAGCGGCTGCAAGCCGGGCACCGCGAGCGCCGTGTCGATCAGATTGGTCATGAGCTTGGTGTAGGGGGTCAGATTCACGATGGTCGGCAGCGGCTGCTGCTCCACCTCGCCGCCCTGCTTCACCGGCCGGTACACGTTGGCCTTCAGCACGACGCCGTCGCTCATCCGGATCGGGACGTCCCAGTCGATGTGCACGTCGGCATACGGCTGGGGACCGTCGTGCAACGCGGTCCATCCCACGGTGTGGGACTCGACGGACGGCTCCGCGACCGCGGGCCCCGACCCGAATCCCACGGCCGCCAGCACCGCGACCGTCGCCACCATCCGAATCGCCCTACTCATCGTTCGTCCCATGTCACGCCCCGCTGCCATCTCGCTCCCTCGACCGGTGTGCGGACCGACCATCGATCGCCCGATAGAGCGACAACGTAGCAATCGCCTGGCGAATGCCGTGGGATGCGCGGTCGGGCCGGTTTGTCGTGGGCGAACAGACGGCGAACGCCGCGCACCCGCCAACGATCCGGCTTATCGTGGGCGCATGACGCCGTTGCAGCGCTACATCGCCGAGGAGATCGCGGCCGATCACGCCGACGGCCTGCTCCCCCGGCGGGAGGCGTTGCGCAGGCTCGGGCTGCTCGGGCTCGGCGTCACCGCCGCAAGCGCCCTGCTGGCCGCCTGCGCGAGCAACGACACCGCGATCACCGATTCCGCGCCCAGCCCCACGGCGCCGTCGACGCCACCCGGTTCCGCCGCCGCCCTCCCGACCGCCGCGGTCACCTTCGCCGGACCCGGCGCGACGCCACTGCGAGCCGCGTGGGCTACGGCGCCGCAGCCGCGGGGCGGGGTGCTGGTCGTCCATGAGAACAAGGGCCTCACCGACCACATCCGTTCGGTGGCAGGACGTTTCGCGGGCGCCGGATACTCCGCGCTCGCGGTCGACCTGCTGTCCGCGCGAGGCGGCACCGCCGCGTTCACCGATCCGGCCGCCGCGACCGCCGAACTGAGCCGCATCCCGCAGGAACAGCTCGTCGCCGATCTGCGCGCCGGGCTCGACGAACTCCAGCGCCGGGTCGAGGGAAAGAAGCTCGGCGTTACTGGTTTCTGCTTCGGCGGTGGCCTGACCTGGCTGTTGCTGACCTCCGGCCCGTCCCCGCTCGCCGCGGCGACACCCTTCTACGGACCGTTCCCAAACAACGGCGATCTCTCCGCGTCGAAAGCCGCGGTGCTCGGTGTCTACGCGGCGGCCGACGCCCGCGTGAACGCCTCCCGGCCCGCTGCGGAGGCCGCACTGGCCCGCTCGGGCGCCCCGCATCAGATCTTCACCGCACCCGACGCCGACCACGCCTTCTTCAACGACACCGGTCAGCGGTACAACGCCACGGCGGCCACCGAAGCATGGCGCCGCGTCCTGGATTGGTACGGCACGTATCTCGGCTGATGGCACTCGAATCGGGCCGCTTCCTCGTCAACCCGGCGCCTTCGGGCGGCGGGGGCGCCGACCGAGCGTGCGCCCCCGGTAGCGACGTCCCGATCCACGCGCCGCGCTTGCTCGCGGTGATCGCCTTGCTCTTTTCCGTAGCGGCGGTAGGCGCCTGCGGCGGCGAGAGCCCGACCACGCCGAGCGGTGCGCCTGCGACAGGCACCATCGCACCGAGCGACCCGGCGGGAAGACCCGACCTCGATGCCGCCGAGGAAGTCGCGAGGGACATCGAGGTCCCGTGGGGCCTGGCCTTCCTGCCCGACGGCGCCGCGCTGGTCGCGGAGCGTGACTCCGGACGGATCGTGCGAGTCGCCGCAGGCCGTGCGCCGGAACAGGTCTACCGGCTGCCCGACGTCGCCGCACGTGGCGAAGGCGGTCTGCTCGGGCTCGCCGTCGCGCCGGACTACGCCGAAAGCCGGTATGTCTACGCCTATTTCACCTCCGAGACGGACAATCGGATCGTCCGGTTCCGGCTCGACGGCCCGCCCGAGGCGATCGTCACCGGCATCGCCGAGGCCGGTAACCACAACGGCGGACGGATCGCGTTCGGGCCCGACGGCATGCTGTACGCCGGGACCGGCGACGCCGGGGAATCCGGACGCTCGCAGGATCCGGCGAGCCCGAACGGAAAGATCCTTCGGACGACTCCTGAAGGCGCTCCCGCGCCGGGCAATCCGTATCCCGGCTCGCCGGTCTACAGTCTCGGCCACCGCAACGTGCAGGGACTGGCGTGGGATCGGGCCGGTCGCCTGTTCGCGGCGGAGTTCGGGCAGAACCGGTTCGACGAGATCAATCTGATCGAGCCCGGCCGCAACTACGGCTGGCCCGACGTCGAGGGCGGGGGCGGCGCCGACCGCGGCTTCACCGATCCGCTGCTGACCTGGACCACCGCGGAAGCCTCGCCCTCGGGCATCGCCATCACCGGCGACACCCTCTATGTCGCGGCGCTACGCGGGCAGCGGCTGTGGACCGTGCCGCTCGAGGACGGCCGCGTGGGCGGGCCCCGGGCCGAACTGCGCGACCGGTACGGCCGGTTGCGCACCGTGGAAACCGCCCCGGATGGAGCGCTGTGGCTCACCACCTCCAACACCGACGGCCGGGGCGACCCCGCGAGCGGCGACGATCGCGTCCTTCGCTTCCCGTCACGCTGAACCGCTGCCCTTCCGCGAGCCGTGTGACGGGCGCCACCGCTCATTTATGTTGCACACAATCTAATTGACCCCTACATTATTGCTCATGACCGATCACCTCACCCTCGACGAGCAGCTCTGCTTCCCGCTCTACGCGGCGTCCCGGGCGATGACGGCGGTCTATCGCCCGAAGCTGGAACGGCTCGGGCTCACCTACCCGCAGTACCTGGTGATGCTGGCGCTGTGGGAACGCGACGAACGCAGCGTCGGAGACGTCTGCCAGGCACTCGACCTCGATTCCGGCACGCTCTCGCCGCTGCTCAAGCGACTCGAGGCGGCCGGCTTGGTCGAGCGGCGGCGGTCGCCGGCCGATGAACGCCGCGTCGACATCCGGCTCACCGAGCGCGGGCGCGCGCTGCGTGCCGAGGCGGGTGACATCCCCGCCCAGATGGCCGAGGCCAGTGGCTTGTCCATGGACGAAGTCATGGCATTGCGCGGCATTTTGCACCGACTGACCGAGGCGCTGAAGTCTCAGTTGAACGAAGGAGAGTAGACATGCGAATCCTCTACACCGCAGAGGCCCTGGCCAGCGGCGACGGTCGCGACGGCCATGCGCGCACCACCGACGGCAAGATCGACGTGAACCTGTCGATTCCCAAGGAGATGGGCGGCAACGGCGAGGGCACCAACCCCGAACAACTGTTCGCGGCGGGCTACGCGGCGTGTTTCCATTCGGCGTTGCGCCTGGTCGGCAAGCAGACCTCGACCAATGTGGACGACTCCGCCGTCGGCGCGAAGGTCGGTATCGGCCCGAACGACGCCGGTGGCTTCGGCCTGGCCGTTACGCTGGAGGTCTCGCTTCCCCATCTGTCCCGCGAGGACGCGCAGGCGCTCGCCGACAAGGCCCATCAGGTGTGCCCGTATTCCAACGCGACCCGCGGCAATATCGACGTCCAGGTCCTCGTTGCCGACGACTGATCCAGAAGGAGCGGTTATGCGTGCCGTAGTCATCGAACGATTCGGCGAACCGAAGGACGTGCTGGCCACCGCCGAACGCCCGGTACCCGAGCCGGGGCCGGGCGAGGTGCGGCTCGCGCTGATCCTGTCGCCGATCCACAATCACGATCTGGCCATCGTGCGCGGCGTTTACGGCTACCGTCCCGAGTTGCCCGCGATTCCCGGCAGCGAGGCGGTCGCGCGGGTCGACGCGGTGGGTCCCGAGGTCGGCGACCTGTCGGTCGGGCAGCGAGTGACGGTGTCCGGCGCGCAGAACGTGTGGGCCGAGTATTTCGTCGTCCCGGCCCGGCAGGTGATTCCGCTGCCCGACACGGTCTCCGACGAGACCGCGGCTCAGCTGCTGGCCATGCCGTTGAGCGCGCTGATGCTGATCGAGGACCTCGAACTGTCCTCCGGCGACTGGCTGACGATCAATGCCGCCAACGGCGCGGTCGGCAGGCTCGTGAACGTCTTCGCCAGGCAGCGCGGTCTGAACGTGCTGAATCTCGTGCGCGGCCCGGCCTCGGTCGCGGCGCTGCGTGAACTCGGCTACGAGCCGGTGCTCGACACCGAGAGCGAGGGCTGGCGCGACCAGGTGGAAGCAGCCACCTCGGGCGCGCCGATCCTGCGGGCCGTCGATCAGGTGGGCGGCCGGGCCGGGGCCGCCGAGTTGGCATTGCTCGCGCCGGGCGGGCAGCTGATCTCCTTCGGTGCGCTCTCGGGGCAGCCGTTGTCGCTCGACCCGGGCCCGCTGATCTTCAAACAGGTGGTGATCAAGGGCTTCTGGGGCGCCAAGCGGATCGAGGAGATCGGCGCCGAGCATCGAGGGCGGCTCATCCGCGAGCTGATCGCCCTCGCGGCCGACGGCGTCCTGCGACTGGATATCGAAGCCGCCTATCCGCTGGAGGAGGCGGCGGACGCGGCGGTCGCCACCGAGACGCCGGGGCGCGCCGCCAAGGTCGCGCTGCGGGGTCAGCCTGCCTGACCGGCGTCGAGCACGGCCATCGCGGCATTGTGCCCAGGGATGCCGCTGACCCCGCCGCCCCGGATGGCGCCCGCACCGCAGAGGAATACATTGAGGTAGCCGGTCGCCACGCCCCACCGGGCCGCGGGGTCGGCGGGATCGGCGTCCTCCGGGAGGTAGGGGAAGGCCAGATCCCGGTGGAAGATGTGTCCACCGGGGAGACCGACCTCGCGCTCCAGTTCGATCGGAGTTTTCGCCTCGAGGCAGGGTGCGCCGTTCTCATCCGTCGCCAAACAGTCCGCGATCGGCTCGGCGAGCACCGAATCCAGTTGCGCGAGAGTCGATCGCACGATCTCGTCTTTGGCTGCGGCGTGGTCGGCGGCGAAGAGTTTTCCGCGAGCGTGCAGTCCGAACAGCGTGAGTGTGTGCGCCCCCTGCGCGGCCAGTTCCGGTCCCAGGATCGTCGGATCCGTCAGCGTGTGGCAATAGATTTCGGCGGGTGGCGCTGAGGGGATCCGGCCGATCGCGGCCTCACCGTAGGCTCGGTCGAGTTGGGCGTACGACTCCCCGATGTGGAAAGTCCCCGCGAACGCCTCCCTGGGATCGGCTTCCGCGTCGCGCAAGCGCGGGAGGCGCCGCAGCAACATGTTCATCTTCAGCTGCGCGCCTTCGGGTTTCGGCGGTAAGGGCGCACCGAGCAACCCCGCGAGCGTATACGGCGCGACGTTCGCCAGAACGTGGCGCGCTCCGATTCTCCCGTCCGGATGCACGACTTCCGCTGTGCTGCCGTCGGTTTCGATGCTCGTCACCACACAGCCGGTGACGATTTCCGCTCCCGACGATCGCGCGGCCTCGGCCAGTGCGTCGGTGAGCGCGCCCATACCCCCGATCGGCACATCCCAGTCGCCGGTTCCCCCGCCGATCACGTGATAGAGCAAGCAGCGATTCTGCCGCAGTGACGGATCGTGCGCGTGGGTGAAGGTGCCGATCAGCGCGTCGGTGAGCACCACACCGCGCACGGTGTCGTCGTCGAACGTGGACTCGATCGTCTCGCCGAGCGGCCGCTCGAACAGAGCCTCCCAGGTGGGCGCGTCGTCGACGATGTGCCGCAGCGCCTCCTTGGACGGAAGCGGCCGGGTCAGCGTCGGGAAAACCCGCCGGGCCAGCTGGTCGGTCGACGCGTAGAACCGCTGCCACGCGCCGAACTCCCGATCGGAGCCGGTCAGCCGCGCGAAACTCGCCGCCGTCCGCGCCCGCTGAGACGAGACGAGCAGACCTCCCTCTCCGACCGGCGTGTACGACGAGACCGCGCGCCGCCGCGTCTCGAACCGCAAGCCCAGGTCCAGGACGATCGATCGTGGCAGCAGGCTCACCAGATAGGAGTACCGCGAAAGCCGCGCGTCGACGCCCGCGAACACCCTCTCGGACACCGCCGCGCCGCCGGTGCGCGGCTGCCGCTCGAGCACCAGCACCGACCGCCCGGCCCGCGCCAGGTACGCGGCGGCCACCAAACCGTTGTGACCGCCGCCGACGATCACGACATCGTAGGAAGAGCGCGTCGGCGTCATGGGTTCTCGATAGCACGAATCGGCACCGGACGACAGCACCCCGGCGGCCCGGTCGCACGACGTCGCGCTGGAAGGCGGGGGTCAAGCCCGTTCAGGTGGCCGCGGCAAGCAGAGCCGCGGCGGCGGCGCGAGCCTGCCCGCCGACACCCGCCGGGCCGTGCATCGTCGCGACGACGGTCGCCCCCTCCACCAGCATGAGCAATTGCCGACCCAGGACAGCTGGATCCTTTGCCCCGGCGCGGGCGGCGATTGCGGTGAAGAGGTCGAGATAGCGATGCAGGTGCCGCGCGGTGACGGCCCGCACCTGCTCGTCGTAGTGCTGGGCTGCCGCGTTCACCATCGCGCAACCGCGAAAGCCCGGTTGCGCGTACCACTCCCCCAAAGCGTCGAAGACCGCGGCCAACTGTTCGGCAGGATCGTCACCGGCCGACTCGACCGCGCAGGCCAGCCAGGCACCCACCTTTTCACTGCGCAGCTCGAGCACCGCTTGAACGAGCCCGTCCTTGGTACCGAAGTGCCGGTACAAGGTCTCCTTGGACACCCCGAGCCGCGCGCACAGTTCGGCCACACCGACCCCGTCGAGCCCACGCTCGTACAGCAGCGGTTCCGCCGCTTCGAGAATGGTGGCGCGGGTGCGCGCCGGGTCGATCGTCGAGCCTTTGGCCACGGGCATACCTAGATGGTAACGACTGGTTCGATCATGCTGCTAGCATTCCAGATCGTAATGATCGGTTCGATCCAAGAGGTGGCCGCGTGGCGACTTTCGTCCTGATTCCCGGCATGTGCCACGGCGGCTGGTGCTTCGAGCAGCTCACCGAGCAGTTGCGGGCGCACGGTCATCGCGTGTATCCGCTGACCCTGAGCGGCGTCGGTGAGCGCGTCCACCTGCGCCACGGAGTAAATCTGGATACCCACATCCAAGACGTCACCGCCCTGCTGTCGGCCGAGAACATCACCGACGCGGTCCTGGTCGGCCACAGTTACGGCGGCATGGTGATCACCGGCGCCGCCGACCGCGCGGCGAGCCGGGTCGCCGCACTGGTCTACATCGATGCCGTGGTTCCGCGATCAGGTGACTCCTGCTTCACACTGGTCTCGGATCAAGAGCGGCGGTGGTACCTGGACGTGGTCGACACCGGCGACGCCGTACGCCCGCTACCCTTCTTCGATCCACGGGCCACACCACACCCGCTCGCGTCGGTCCTCCAACCACTCACGCTCACCGGGGATCTCACCCACATCCGGCGCAGGGACTATGTCTACGCCACCGGGTGGGAAGCCCCCTCGCCGTTCACCGACACCTACCAGCGATTGCGCGACGACGCCGAGTGGACGACCCACGCGGTCGACGGCGGGCACAACCTGATGCGAGACGCTCCGGAAGACTTGCTGCGGATACTGCTGGACGTTCCGGGACCGCGCTGACGCCCCACACAGCGACATCACGCCATGGACCTGCTCACGAACGACTCGAGTCGACTCGGGCCACACCAGCTGTGCCATCGTTGGATCCGGCGATCTCATCCATCAGCATCCGCAGCGTGAGTGAATGCTTCTCCGGCGGTAGCGCATCCATCGCGTTTCGCGCCGCCCTGATCCCTTCAGCTCGATCGCCCGCTCGGACCAGCATCAGGCCGCGGTGCATCTCCAAATGCGTTGTGAAGCGAGGCAACTCGGCGGGAAGTTCCCTTCGTGCCTGCTCTTGCGAGGCGACCGCCGACCTCTCGTCTCCGAGACGTGCCGCCAGTAGGGAGAGGAACACGTTCATGCGCCACCACGGGACCGCGTAGTCGGAGGTCTGCTCGTAGGAGCCGGACTTGTCGAACACTCTGCGGCCCTCTTCCACGAGCGCACGGCCTGTCTCGTGGTCGCCGCGCAGCACGGCCGCGTGCGCCTTGCCCATGATCGCGTTGAGACGCCCCAAGCTCGGTTTGTCCGACAGCGCCAACGCCTGGTCGGCGAAGAGGTCCGCGACTCGCAGCGCCGCACCTTCGTAGCCCAGCGCGATGGCCGCCCTTCCTCGCACCCAGATGCGGGTCTGTTCATCCTCGGAACGATCCGCAGCCTCGGCCGCCATGCGATACCAGGTGACCGCCTTGGTGCCGTCGGAACCCGGAAATGTCTTCGCATACAGCGTCATGAGCCGAGCCGCCGCTGCCCACATCTGCGGACTGTCCAATTGCTGTTGCAGAATCGCCAAGTCGATCGCCAGGCGCCGCTGGATATCCACCGCACCCAGTGACATGTAGTCGGTGCCGTACGCGCCGAGCTTCGCCTGCCACTCCTCGACGCTCGGCCCGGCATGATTCAGCCGCGCCGAGAACCCCGCCGCCAACAGATCGGATGCCACTACCGGCGCGATGCTGGTCGCGGCTATCTGAGCCAAAAACTTCCGTCTGTGCATGCCATCGTCCTCGAAAACAGCCAGAGGCACATCCAGTACCGCCGATAGATGGCGTAGCCAAAACCGGCTGGGCACCGTGTCTCCGTTCTCCCAACGCCTCGAGATGTATTCCCGAGAGATACTCGCCCCCGAATGAGCCGCCAGCTCGTCCGCCAATCGCCCCTGCGACCATCCGCGCGCTTTTCGAAGCTCACGGATCAACTCGCCCACACCCATACGGCGATCATCTCCCGGTTCGACAACGCGCGGAAGGTCGACAACACCCGCGCCTTCATCTGCCGCTACTGATGCCACCCCTGCCCGCATTCTCCAGATAACCAGCGAGTGATCCAGTGCACAATGCCACTCCCTTGTGCCACTGCCAAGGCACATCGCCGTGCGTGACGCTTGATTCAGCCCCGACGCCGGGAGTCGCCGGTTCTCAACCCCGGCCTTGCCGACTGCCCGATGCGCAGCCGACGGTTCGGCCTCGGCGTCGGGTGCACACCAATCGTTCGAGCGAGGGGAGACGCTTGTGGATTCACCGAAACAGTTCGGAGACACCCCGTTGGCGGTGTGCCACTTCTACCGCCAGGTGTGTGATCTGCCCGCCGAAGTAGAGCCGCCACACCTGGGACGCATCACACTGCGAGCAGGCCCTGTCTGCGGGTTGATGATGCCCGCATTCATCGGTTCGGAAGTCAAGGCATGGATGCAGCAGGCAGGTTACCCGGCCGGGCCGGTACTGACGCATCCTCGGTCGCAGCGCTGGACGTTCCTGACCGGACCCGATCTGCCGGAGGACATCAGATTGTTCGCGGAGATGTCGCGGTTGAACGTGTCCATCCTGCGCGCCGGCGTTATCGCCTTGCCTGGCCCAGGTCAGCGTCCCGGCTTGTTCCGGGCATGGGTGCGACCACCCCATGACGACTACCGCCCACCTGGGCGAATCGTCATCGAAGCGGTACGGGGTTGCGCTGCACAGCACGTGCGGCAGCGTCGGCGGGTGATGACGTATGCCTGAACTCAGCACAGCCTCTGTCCTCCCGCTCGGCTGCGAGGGCACCGCTCTTCCACCCTCGCCTCGAGCGTTGTCCCCACATCGGATCGAACGCCGCAGGCCTCGCGATGACCGGTGACCAGGACGCCGAGCGCGCCGCCGCCGAACTCGACGTCCTCACCGAGGTGATCGACACACTGGTGACCACCACTGCGGAGGCCGTACCCGACGGGATGACCGGAGCGGCCCGGGCGCAGGTGATAGCGAAGGTGATCTACGTTCTGATCACCAGCGCCCGCACCGCCGCCGCACCACACACCGGGCGACTGTACGCAGCCGCGGTACTCGATCCGATCATCGAGAATATCCCCACCGCCGACGAGATCACCCTCCTCGACCTGCTGATACCCGCGATCATCGGCCAGCACATGGGCGGCGCGTAGACAACCCGACGGCCCCCGCACGTCGCGTTCCTACCGTTGCTCCGCCGGTGAGGTCATCGGCTCCCACACCGAACAACCCTCAAATATCGGCGTTCATGTCCTCGACAGCAGACGATGTGACCATCGACTTGTACGACACGTGCGCATACCCGCACCTGCCGAACGAGCGCCTTTATGTGCAACCGTGACCGGGCACGCTCAAACGAATTCGCCCGTCCAACCCGAACAGGAGCCAGCAGTGCCCATCGAGCACGAAGCCAAGATTCTCGATATCGACCCCGGTGCTGTCGAACGACTGATCGTGGACAAGGGTGGCCGCAAGCTCGGCGAGCGATTCATGCGCCGCTACGTCTACGACATCACTCCGGGCGATCGGTCGAAGTGGATCAGGCTGCGTGACAACGGGAATGGGGTTACTCTCGCCGTCAAGCAGATCACCAGCGACGCTATCGACGGCACCCACGAAGTCGAGGTGGGCGTCGACGACTTCGGCGGCGCCAACGCACTGCTCGAGCTGTTGGGCTTCACCGCGAAGTCCTACCAGGAAACGAAGCGGATCAGTTTCGTACTCGACGGCGCGCAACTCGACATCGACACCTGGCCGGGGATTCCTCCGTATCTGGAGATCGAAGCCGCGACGGAGGAAGACGTGATCCGGATCGCCGAGCTGCTCGGTTATGCCGAAGCCGATCTCACCGGCGAGAACACGATCAAAATCTACGCTCGGCACGGTATCGACCTCGACACCGTCCGCGAACTACGGTTCTGATCCGCACCTGACAGAGCCGGATTTCCCCTGATGCCCGCACACAGCAAGACACGAGATTCGCTCTCTGTGCTCGAACGACCCCGGTCATCCGAGGACACAACGCAGGTGGCGTCCTAGGCCGAAGACGCTGTCCAGCAACTGGAAAGCAATGCGGCTGGGTACTGCGCCCGGGATGTCATCGCAGGGTTTTAGGCCACTTGTGGCGGCCGAAGGGATCGCCATCCGTTAACTGACGCCGTCGCCTGGTCGATCCACTACTGTGACCGACATCGGATTCTCTACTTTTGGGGGTTTCACATGCTCATCTGGGGCTGGCAGAAGCGTATCCACACGCTCGCCATGATCACCTTGGTCTGCGGCCGCTGCGGCAATCCCGCCGCACACGCGCTGCGCAAACTCGTCACCAAGTTCACGCTCTTCTTCATCCCACTCTTCCCGCTCAGCACCAAGCACTCCCTGGAATGCACTTGGTGCGGCGCATCCTCACCGGTCGCGGGCCCGCAGGTCCCCGATCTTCTCGCCCGCGCCAACGCCGAGACCATGGGCCCTGCCCAGTACCAGCAGCCTGCCGCGCAGTGGCCCCAACAGCCCGCTCCCAACCCTCAGCAGCCCGCGATCGGCGCGCCCGACGCCCACTGGCAGCAACAGCCCGGCCCTGACACCAACTGGCAGCGCTGACCCCGGCGACGTACGCCCGCCGCCACGACAACCGGCTCGGCCCGCGCGCCGACCGTCCGTCCTCGAACAGAGAAGACCCCGCCCGGCGTGCAGCCGGACGGGGTCGGGTGTCCCCCAACGAACGAGACGTCGGGTTCTTCGCCGCTATCTACTTCGCCTGGACAGGAGGCTGGTTGATAGTGGTGAAGTACTGGATGGCGGCGCCGATGGCGACCGGAGCGGTGACCAGGATCTGGCCCGCGACGGTACCCAGGGCGCCGATCGCGATGATGCCGCCCAGGCAGCCGATGGCCGCCGCCGGGATGAACGCCCCGAACAGGCCGACGATCGCGGCCGAGGCGACGGTGGCGCCCGCGATGCCGCCGAGCACGCAACCGACAGCGCCGCCGCCGATGCCGCCGACCAGGGTTCCGATGGTGGCACCCATGGTGATGGTGCTGGTCATGCGGGACCAAGCGGCCTGCTCACGGTCGTACTCGGTCTTCCACGGCGCCTTGTCCTCGAACGGCAGAGCGACCGGTTTGTAGACCGCGTGCGCCATGTCGAACTGCGGAGTCAGCGTCGCGGTGCGACCGGCGATGTCGGCCGCGATCGGGAACTCGAAGTCATCGACGCGGAACCTCAGCGGCATGCCGGTGAGCACGGTGCCGTTGGCGGCCTCGACCTTGAAGACGCCGTCTTCGACGACCATCGAGCCGGCATCGGTCGTGACGATGGACTGGGTATCGGTGGCATAGGCGGTGAAGTCGACGGCGTCGTCGCTGTCGGGCTGCGCGCCGGCCGAGCCGGAAGCGATCCCGACTGCGGCGACCAGCCCCGCGGCCACCGCAACGATTTTCCTCATCCTTGGTTCTTTCCTCTCGGTTTTCTCAGGGAAGCGGCCGCGCCGGGCGCGCCGCACGCCTGCCGCGAGCGCGGCGGGCAGGTCAGAGGTCGAGGACGAGCGGGCCGGACCTGGCCCGCGAGACGCACAGCATCATCGTCTCGCCCCGCGCCCGCTCCTCGTCGGTGAGCAGTTCGTCCCGGTGCTCGATGTCGCCGGACAGGACCGCGGTCTCGCAGCTGCCGCAGGTGCCTTCGCGGCACGAGGTGACGATGCCGATTCCGGCGGATTCCAGGACGTCGGCGATCGATTGGTTCGCCCCGATCCGGAAGGTTTTGCCACTTGCCGCCAAGCGCACCTCGAACGGCTGGTTCGGGGCGAACCGCAGCTGCCGCGGCACGAAACGCTCCACGTGCACCGGTACTCCGCTTCGCGCGCCCTCATCCTCCGCGGCGGCCAGCAGCGGCTCCGGTCCGCAGCAGTACACGGGGGTGCCGTCGAGGTCGGCGAAGATCTCGCGCAACGGCAGCAAACCGTGCTCGTCCTGCGGAAGCAGATTCGCCTGCGGGTAACGCTCGGCGATGGCGTCGGCGAACGCCATGTGCCCCTTCGTGCGGCCGCCGTAATACAGTGACCAGCGCGCACCCGCGGCTTCCGCGGCGGCCACCATGGGCAGAATCGGCGTGATTCCGATCCCACCAGCCAGGAAGACGTACCTGTCGCTGCGGACGAGTTCGAAGTTGTTGCGCGGCAAGGACACTCGAAGCACCGAGCCGGGTTGCGCGGCGCGGTGCAGATAGGACGAGCCACCGCGCCCGTCCGGTTCGTGCAGCACCGCCACCCGCCAGCGCCCCCGGTCGGCCGGGTCGCCGCACAGCGAGTACTGCCGCACGCCCGCCGCGCCCACCGCCACATCGATGTGGGCTCCCGGTGTCCACGACGGCAATTCGCCGCCGTCGACCGCAGCCAGCTCCAGCGAGAACACGCCGGCGGCCTCGTCGCGGCGGCGCCGGACTCGCACCGCTCTGTCAGTCATATCCGTCCCCTCGCCCGGCAACGTTTCCGCGATCACCGTCGCCGAGATACGCCGCCCCCGCAGCGAACGAATGGGCAGTCGATTCGCACAATCGACGTTGACTATCGCCCCCTCCTGCGGACACGCACCGCCCCGAGACTGACGCCATGACCACGGTGGCGCAATTGGTGGACAAGACCACCCAGTTCATTCGAGACCATGTCGTTCCGGTGGAACGCGAGGTCGTCGTGGACGGGCGGGTGATGGACGACGCGCTGCGGCTCGAGCTGCAGAAGAAGGCCAAGGAGGCCGGCGTCTTCGGCCCGCTGTCGGATCCGCGATACGGCGGCCTCGGCCTGGACACCCGAGCCCAGGCGCGGGTGCTCGAAGCCGCGGGCGCCAGCCTGCTCGGCCCGATCGCGGTGAACGCGTGGGCGCCGGACGACGGCAACATCCATCTGCTCGCACACGTCGCGAACGAGGAGCAGAAGCAGCGCTACCTCGCGCCACTGGCCGCGGGCGACGTCCGTTCCGCGATCGCGATGACCGAACCGGCCCCCGGCGCCGGCTCCGATCCGGGGATGCTGCGGACCCTCGCCGAGGAGACCGATTCCGGCTGGATCATCAACGGCGCCAAGCATTTCACCACGGGGGCGCAGGGCGCGGCGTTCACCATCTGCGTGGCGCGCACCGGCGACGGCCCGACGATGTTCCTGGTCGACCAGGACAACCCCGGCATGCGAGTGGGCCGCCGCATGCCGACGCTCGACCACACCAGCGCGCCGGGCGGCCACTGCGAGGTCACGTTCGATCACTGCGAGGTGCCCGATGCCGCGGTGCTGGGCCAGGTCGGCCAGGGTCTGGCGCTCGCGCAGGTGCGGCTGGCGCCCTCGCGGTTGGTGTTCTGCATGAACTGGCTCGGACTGGCGGTGCGGGCGCATCAGCTGACCATCGAGCACATCGGTACGCGCATGTCGTTCGGCGTCCCGATCGCCGAGCACGGCATGGCCCAGGGGCTCGTCGCCGACAACGAGATCGACATCGCCGCCGCGCGCGGGGTGATCCGCACGGCCGCCGAGACCATCGACGAGCACGGCCCGACCTCCTCCCAGGCGCGGCACGACGCGTCGATCGCCAAGACGTTCGTGTCCGAGGCGGTCTGGCGGGTGCTCGACCGCGCGGTCCAGTTGCACGGCGGGCTAGGGGTCTGCGAGGACCACCTGGTCGCTCGATTCCTGGTCGAAGCCAGGGCTTTCCGGATCTACGAGGGCCCTTCGGAAGTCCTGCGCTGGTCCATCGCCCGCCGCGCTCTGCGCACGAAACGCTGAAGGAGACATCATGACCACGCGTGAGATCGCCGGCTTCGCGGCGGCCTACCCCGAACTCGACTGCGATGCCGTCGATTACGAGTACCTGCGGGGCGTATCCCAGGAGATGGTCCCGTTCGGCCGCCACGTCGGCACGCTGATCACCGAGATCAAGCCGGAACGCGCCGTCGTCGAGATTCCCGCCGTCGGCGCGGTCGGCAACCACATGGGCACCGTGCACGCAGGCGCGCTGTTCACCGCCGCCGACATCGGCGGAGCCGCCGCGTTCGTCGGTGCGGCGGCCACCCGCCTGCGCACTGTCGAGCGACTGGTGCTGCGTGGCGGCAGCGCGTCCTATCGCAAACCCGCCATCGGCCGGATCCGCGCCGTCGCGACCGTCGACCAGCGCGAACTCGCCGACGTGCTCGCCGCGACGGCTTCGCAACGCTTCGAGCTGTCCGGCAAGGCCACGTTGCTCGACGACGGCGATGTCGTCGTCGCGAAGTTCACCTTCGACTACGTCTGCGACATCACCATCGCGGAGGACGACCGATGACCACCACCGCACCCCAGAACCGTTCGGCGTTCACCGCCCTGGAATCGACCACGGTCGAGACCGACGACGGTGTCGGCTTCACCGTCCGATTCCTGGCGTCGAGGAAGCCGGGCGCACCCGTCGTGCTCATCCTTCCCGCGATGGCGATGAAGGCCAAGAACTATTTGCCG
The DNA here is from genome assembly GCF_040630775.1 of Nocardia sp. NPDC005745. Taxonomy (NCBI): domain Bacteria; kingdom Bacillati; phylum Actinomycetota; class Actinomycetes; order Mycobacteriales; family Nocardiaceae; genus Nocardia; species Nocardia sp. NPDC005745. Next base: position 131,820 of record NZ_JBEXYF010000004.1, on the reverse strand, counting down.
CTCGTGAAAGAACTTCATTCGCAGGGACTTTCGGTCGCGACCACCGATCTTCGGGCGCACGGTGAAGCCAAGCCCGAGCTGGGTTCACACCGCGACTTCGGCTACCGCGAGATGATCGAGACGGACCTGCCGGCCCTCGTCGCGGCGGTGCGCGCCCGATTCCCCGAGGCGCCGATCCATCTGTTCGGGCACAGCCTGGGTGGGCAGCTCGCACTGCTGTTCGCCGCGGCCGAACCGGAGCGGATCGCGGGTGTCACCGTCATCGGCACCGGCACCGTGTTCTGGTGGGCCTTCGGCGCCCGCCGCTGGTGGGAGGCGCTGAGCCAGATCCAGTGGATCGGTCTGGTCTCCCGCTGGAAGGGCCACTGGCCCGGCGGTGTGCTCATCCCCGCCCCGATGCCGGGCGGTGTCATGCGTGACTGGTCGATGCACTCGCTGACCAGCTACTACCGGCCGAAGGGCAGCAAGCGCCGGTACAACACCCTGCTGCGGAAGCTGACCGCTCCGGTGCTGGCGATCTCGCTGTCCGACGACGTGCTCGGCCCGAAGTCCAACGTCGACTTCCTGGTCTCCCGGATGCCGAACGCCCGGGTGACCCGGTGGCACATCGACGAGGACGCGCCGGTAGCGCATCGCGACCACTTCCTGTGGCTGAAGGACTCACCCGCGATCGCGGCCAGGGTGGCGACCTGGATCGTCGCGGGCGAGCTGCCGGGCTGAGGGGCAAACGGTGGCACGACTGCGAATCGAAGCGGTGTCGAAGCGATTCGGCGCCGCCCACGCGGTGCGCGAGGTGAGCCTCGACATCGCCGACGGCGAATTCATGGTGCTGCTCGGCCCGAGCGGCTGCGGCAAATCCACGCTCCTGCGCATGATCGCCGGCCTGGAGGACCCCTCCGACGGACGAATCATGCTGGACGACGACGACATCACCCACGACGCGCCGCAGCGACGCGACTTGGCCATGGTTTTCCAGAGCTATGCGCTCTACCCGCACCTGACGGTCGCCGCGAACATCGGGTTCCCGCTGCGCGCCCGGCGCACGCCGCGGGCGAAGATCACCGAGCGGGTCTCGGAAGTCGCCGGGGTACTCGGCCTGACCGAACTGCTGCGCCGCAGGCCGTCCGCGCTGTCGGGCGGACAGCGGCAGCGCGTCGCCTTGGCGCGCGCCATGGTGCGTGACCCCGGGGCGTTCCTGATGGACGAACCGCTGTCGAACCTGGACGCGAAGCTGCGCAGCGCGACACGCGCCGAACTGATCGGGCTGCATCAGCGGCTGGGCGCGACGTTCCTGTACGTGACCCACGATCAGGTCGAGGCGATGACCATGGCCGACCGGATCGCGCTGCTCAACGAGGGCCGGGTGGAGCAGGTGGGCACGCCGACCGAGCTCTACGACCATCCCCGGTCGACTTTCGTCGCCGGATTCCTCGGCGCACCGCCGATGAACCTGTTTCCCGGCGTCGTCACCGCGCGGGACGGGTCGCTGCGCGTGGTGGCCGACGGCATCGATACCGAATTGGCCATCGACTCCGCCGATATCGGCGACGACGTGGAGGTGGTCGCCGGCATCCGACCGGAGCAGCTGCGCCTGGATCCGACCGGCGCCGACATTCGCGGCCGGGTCACGATGGTGGAGAACCTCGGCAGCGAGGAACTGATCCACTTCTCCACCGGCGATCGCATCCTGTGCGCCCGAGCGCCGCGGCCCGCGGGCGTCGCGGTCGACGACAACATCGCGCTGCGGGCCGACCCGGCGCACATCCACCTCTTCCATGCCACCTCCGGGTTGCGCTTGGCCTGGCGGGAGACCCCGCAGGACGCCCCCATCGACAGCGCGGGCGAACCCGTGGCCGTCGCCTGAACCCGAACACCCCTACTCGATGAGGAGAACACCGTGAAACGCACCGCGCCCATTCTGGGCCTGGTGTTCGCAACCACCGTCGCGCTCAGCGCCTGCGGCGGACTCGGGAGCACCACCACCGACTCGAACGCCGATAGCGCCCAGATCCCCGAACTGAAGCCGGATCAGCAGGTTTCCATCGTGTTCGAGTCCTACAACTATGGACTGGCCGGCGCCTGGACCGACACCTTCAATTCCTTGATCGCCGACTTCCGCGCGAAGTTCCCGAACATCACGGTGACCGCGCAGAAGCCGCAGGGCAACAGCCCGAACCCGGCCACGGACACCATTTCCAGCATCCAGAACCAGATGGTCGCCGGTTCGCCGCCGGACGTCGCCCAGCTCGGTTTCAGCGACCTGGATTACACGATCCACCAGCTCGGCGCCAAGCCGCTGGACACGCTGGTCGGCAAGCAGGACGTGCAGCGCAACTTCGACGGCGCGAAGCATCCTTTCGCACCGAAGGCACGGACGCTGGCCGACTGGGACGGCCACACCTACGGAGTGCCGTTCGTGTTCTCCACACCGGTGCTGTATTACAACGCCTCGCTGTTCGCCGAGGCGGGTCTGGATCCCGCGCACCCGCCGGCCACCTGGCAGCAGGTCGCCGAGGCCGCGACGGCGATCACCGGGAAGACCGGTAAGGGCGGGGTCTACATCGACTGCCTGACCAAGACCGCCAAGGACTGGTGCTTCCAGTCGATGGTGCGCTCCAACGGCGGCCGGGTGATCTCCGAGGACCGCGCGAAGCTCACCTTCGCCGACGCTCCCGCCGTCGAGGTCGCGTCGATGAGCCAGCAGCTGGTCAACTCCGGCGGCATGCCGAAACTCAACCAGAAACAGGGCTACGAGGCCTTCGCCCGCGGTGAGATCGGCATGATCCTGGAGACCAGCGCGATCCAGGGCACCTTCGTCACCGGCGCCAAGGACAAGTGGGATCTGCGCTCGGCGCCGATGCCGAGCTTCGCGGGCAAGCCGACCGTGCCGACGAATTCCGGCGCTTCGCTGCACATCCTGTCCAACGACCCGGCCAAGCAGCGCGCCGCGTGGGAGCTGATCAAGTTCCTCACCAGCGAATCCGCCTACACGAAGATCTCGCAGGGCATCGGCTACCTGCCGCTGCGCACCGGCCTGATGGACGATCCGGAAGGGTTGCAGGCCTGGTCGAAGCAGAATCCGCTGCTGGCGCCGAACGTCGCCCAGCTGGCGAGCATGGAACCGTGGATCTCCATGCCCGGCACGAATTATCTGCAGATCCGCGACGGCATGATGGACGCGGTCGAGGCGATCGTGTTCCAGGGCAAGGAGCCGCAGTCCACCCTCACCGCCGCCCGCGACCAGGGCGCCGAACTCCTGCCCGCGTCATGAGCGAGGTGACGATCGTCCAGCTCACCGACACCCACATCCGGCCCGCCGGGGAATGGGTGCACGGGATGGTGGACACCTACGCCAACCTCACCCACGCACTGCAGCAGCTGCGGGCTTCGCGGCAGCGCATCGACGCGCTGGTGCTCTCGGGCGACCTGACCGACACCGGGTCGCCCGAGGCCTACCGGCGGCTGCGCGGCGCGGTCGAACCGGTGGCCGAAGAACTCGGCGCGAAGACGGTGTACGTCATGGGCAACCATGATGAGCGCAGCGCCTTCGCCACCGAACTACTCGGCGCCGATCCCGCCGCGGTCGATGGCGACACTACGCACGACCAAGTGGTCGACGTGGCGGGCCTGCGGGTGATCGCGCTGGACAGCACGACGCCGCGACGGCACGACGGACGGCTCGAGGAGCGCCAGCTGGACTGGCTGGCCGAGCAACTGCGCGAACCGGCGCCGCGCGGCACGCTGCTGGTGCTGCACCACCCGCCGATCCCGTCGCCGGTCGCGGCCACCGAATATCTGCGGCTGGAACGGCCGGAGCTGCTGGCCGAGGTGCTGGCCGATTCGGATGTGCGGCTGATCATCTGCGGGCACAACCATCTGACCGGCGCGGCGGCGCTGGCGGGCATCCCGGTCTGGATCGGTCCGGCGCTGGCCTACCGGATCGATACGATCGCACCGGCCGGACGTCATCGGGGGCTGATCGGATTCGGCTACAGCCGCATCGATCTGCTCGGCACGACGATGGTCGCCACCGCGATCGAGGCGACACCCGCCGAGACCCTCTACGACCGGCCCGAGCAGGACGTGCTCGATCAACTCGCCGCGCTGGCCGCGGAGGCCGGGTAACTCGATGTTCGTCGTCGAAACCCCGCTCGCGGAACAGACCGAGACGGTCACCTCGACGCATCGCCCCGCCCGGTTCCGCCGGGCGGGGCGGTTCGCCGTGCCGTACTTGTATCTGGCGCCCGCGCTGGTGCTGCTCGTCGTGTGGATCTACCGCCCGCTGGTCCAGGCGGTGGAGCTGTCCACGTATTCGTGGAACCTGCTGCCGACCTCCCCGATGCGGCCGGTGGGCACCGGCAACTACGAACGGCTGCTGGATCTCCCGGCGTTCTGGGACTCGTTGGGCCGCACCGGGGTGTTGATCGCGGGCATGCTGCCGTTCACCGTGGTGCTTCCGCTGCTGATCGCGCTGGCCAGTCGGCGGGTGCACGGCCGGGCGCGAACCGTCTACCACGCTTTCGTCTTCGTGCCTTTCCTCGTCGCGCCCGTCGCGGCGGCGGCGGTGTGGCGCTGGCTGCTGCACCCGGGTAGCGGCTTCGTCGATCAGGTCCTCGGCTCGGACCGCAACTGGGTCTACGACGTGGACACCGCGCACGGGGTGATCATCGTGATCACCGGATGGCAGTTGCTCGGCTTCGCCGTGCTGGTGATCTGGGCCGGACTGGCGGGCATCAGCGGTGACTACGACGAAGCCGCCCGGGTGGACGGCGCGAGCCCCCGGCAGATCCGCCGGTGGATCACCCTGCCGCTGCTGTCACCTACGCTGTTGTTCCTGGTGCTGACCACGGTGTTGCTCAGTCCCACACTGACTTTCCCGCTCATCGACTCGATGACGCAGGGCGGTCCGGCACAGGCGACCACCAATATCTACTACCTGCTGTGGGACTACGCGTTCCACAGCTTCGACGCGGGGCTCAGCGCCGCCGCCGGTGTGCTGCTGTTCGCCGGCTTCGGCGTGATCGCGGGCATTCTGGTGTGGATTTCGGAAAAGGTTTCCTTCCATGATGATTGATCGATTGCGCGGTGCGGGCAGTCATCTGCTGCTGGCCGTGACCGCCGTGCTGTGCGCTTTCCCGATCTACTGGCTGTTCGCCACGTCGCTGCGGCGGCCCGAGGACGTCACCTCGCTGTCGCCGATTCCTTGGCCGATCTCGTTCGCCAACTATGCCGACGCGGCCGGCAAGGTCGACGTGGTGAGCCTGATCGGCAACACGTTCTTCGTCGCCGCGCTCTCGGCGGCCGGGCAGCTGCTGATCGCGCTGCTGGCCTCGTACGCGTTCGCGATGTACACCTTCCCGTTCCAGAAGCTGCTGTACCTGGCGTTCGTCGGCACCTGGCTGGTGCCGTTCCAGGTGACGATGCTGCCCAACTACGTGCTGCTGACCGAGCTCGGGCTGATCAATTCCCTGATCGGCGTGGTGCTGCCGACGCTGTGCTCGGCGCTGGCGGTGCTACTACTGCGCCAGCACATGGCGAGCTTCCCGAAGGAGCTGGTGGCGGCGGCGAAGATCGACGGCCGGTCCTCCTGGTCCATCCTGTGGACCGTGGTGGTGCCGAATCTGCGCCCCGCCTTGGCGGCGTTGGGGATTCTGCTGTTCATCAACGCGTGGAACGAGTACTTCTGGCCCGCGGTGGTGCTGCGCCGGTCCAACAGCGTGCTGCAGTTGGGCCTGCGCAGTTTCATGGGCACCGAGGGCGACCAGTGGGGCCCGATGATGGCGGTGGCCAGCCTCGCCTGCCTCCCGGTGCTGCTGATGTACCTACTGCTGCAACGGCACATCGTCAACGCGTTCGTGCGGTCGGGGTTGAAGTAGACGGCGGGTCTCGCGGTCAGAGGACCTCGAAGACGCGGTAGGCGATGCCGCCCTCGACCGGATATCCCGATCCGACGCAGACGATGTCGTTGAGCCACAGGTAGTTCCGCGCACCGGTTTCGAACACCGGCGTCGTGCGGAAGTAGTAGGTCTCGGGATCGACGAGATGGCGCGCGGCCGGATCGCCCATCCGATCGCGCACTTCCTCCGGTATGGTCCACCGCCCGCCGTAGGTCAACTGCACCAGGGCGTCGTCGTCGGTCCGCAAGGTGAGCCGCACATCGAGCATCATGCTCCCGTCCTGCCGGAACACCGCCCAGTCTCCGCCGCCCGGCACCACCACGCCGCGCAGCTTCGGCCCTTCGAACGACCCACCGGTCGCGCCGAACAGCACCCGGCCCTTTCCGATCTTCAGCGGCGGCGCCAAATCCACCACGATGTCGAACAACCGCGCGGTCTCGATCCCGGCGATATCCTTGAACCGTGCGTCCATGATCAATTCCCTCCGAACAGCTTCCGCCGGACCGTGTCGGTGGACACGCCCGATTGGGCGCACAGCTCCGACAGATCGAGGTGGAAGTACTCCCCCGCGATCAGCCCGTCCGCGAACGCGAAGCGGAGGAAGACCGGCAGCTCGGCCCGCCTGCCGTTCGGCTCGACCCCGAACCGGTTGCCGGTCAGGGTCATCCGCGCCGTACCCCAGCAGATCAGCGTCTCCGCCTCGGCCGCGTGCCCGTCCAGCTCGACGTCATAGTCCGGAAACGACGCGAAGAAGGCCCGCAGCGCGAGTTCGTTCGCCTCCGATCCGCGGGCCACCGTCCCGAACGCCGGTGCTTCCAAGACCATCCCAGCGTGCATGAGCCGCAACGCCGCAGGCACGTCCTGCCTGCTCTTGACCACGGCGAGTTCCGTCGCCAGGTCCATCATCCAACCACTGTCCACAGGATGACTATACGGTCGGACGTATTTATTGTCGAGCACCCGGCCGAGAATGGTCCCCTCGCCGGAAGCGGTCCTGCGCGCCTCGTGCACTACCGATCCCGAGTGGGACGAGGGTGCGCCGCCATCGGACGCGGGCCGTCACCGCGTCCGATGGCGGCGGCTTCATGAGGCGACGCGCGACACCGTGGTGAGGGTCCCGATGAGGGCGGTGTCGTGATCCGCGGCGCGGAAGCGGGGGTGGTCGAGGATGTCGTGCAGGAACTCGGTCGTGGTGGCGACGCCCCTGCCGCGGATCCTGGTCTCGGCCAGTGCCCGTCGCATCCTCGCGATGGCCGCGGGGCGATCCGGCGCCCAGACGATGATCTTGGCGAGTAACGAGTCGTAGTGCGGCGGGATGGCATAGCCGGGGCCGACATGGGTGTCGATCCGGACGAAGGCCCCGCCCGGTAGCACGCATTCGGTGAGCGTGCCCGGCGCGGGGGCGAATTCGCGTTGCGGGTCCTCTGCGTTGATCCGGCACTCGATGGCCACCCCACGCGGGGTGGCGACGTCCTCCGGCAGCGCCAGCGGCAGCCCGGAGCCGATGCGCAGTTGCTCGGCGACGAGATCGATGCCGGTGACCATCTCGGTGACCGGGTGCTCCACTTGCAGGCGGCAGTTGACCTCCATGAAGTAGAAGCGTCCCTGGTGGTCCAGCAGGAATTCGAAGGTTCCGGCCCCGACGTAGCCGACGGCCTCGGCGCCACGGATGGCCGCCGCGCCGATCCGGGCGACGAGTTCCTCCGGCAACCCCGGGGCGGGCGACTCCTCGACGAGCTTCTGGTGCCGGCGCTGCAACGAGCAGTCCCGAGCGCCGAGATGCCGCACATTGCCGTGCCGATCGGCCAGGATCTGGACTTCGATGTGCCGCGCGGAGTCGAGGTAGCGCTCCAGATAGAGGCGGCCGTCGCCGAACACGGCGGTGGCATTGGCGCGGGTCTCCCGCCAGGCCGCGGCGAAGTCGGCCGTGTCCCGCACGACCCGCATCCCACGGCCGCCGCCGCCCGCCACCGCTTTGATGATCACCGGGTAACCGATGTGGTCCGCGAGGGCGTGTGCCTCCTCCACCGTGTCGAGGGGCTCGCGGCTGCCCGGTAGCAACGGCAGCCCGGCTTCGGCCATCAAGGATCTCGCCGTCGACTTGTCGCCGAGATCGGACATGATCGCGGCGGGTGTGCCGACGAACACGAAGCCCTCCGCCTCGCACACCTCGGCGAAGTCCGGGTCCTCGGACAGGAAGCCGTATCCGGGATGGATGGCGTCGGCGCCGGTGGCCCTGGCGGCCTCGATGATCGCGGGAATGTAGGAGTAGCTGCGCTTCGCGGGCCCGGGACCGATCCGGAACGCCTGATCGGCCAGCCGGACGGCGGCGGAATCCGCGTCGGCCGCGGAATACACCGCGACAGTGGCTATCCCGAGTTCGGCGCAGGTGCGGATGACCCGCACGGCGATCTCGCCGCGATTGGCGACGAGTACCTTGCGGATCGGCCGCACGGTCATCGGACCACCTCGAGCACGAGCAGCGGTGCGCCGTGCTCGACCGCCTCCCCGTCCTCCACGAGGAATTCCACCACCCTTCCCTCGCGGGTCGCGGTCACCGGGATCATCAGCTTCATCGCCTCGACGATGCCGATCTGCTGACCGGCCCGCACCGGGTCGCCTTCGGCGACGAACGGCGCGGCACCGGGCTCGGGGGCGCGATAGAACACGCCGACGGTCTCCGCGGTGAGCGTGAAAGTGTCGGCATCCGAGCGGGTTTCGTCATGCGTGCGCTCGATGACCCGCACGACCGGCGCGGCGGCGGCGGTGGTCGGCGCGACCGCGATCGGCCCGCTCGTCCCGTCGGGCCCGTCCCAGCTGATCCGCAGCACCAGCGGGCCGTTGGCGACGGTCACCGAGGTCGGCGCCGTCTCGGCTCGCACGGAAAGCGCGTGCCGGGACAGCACGGCCAGCGCCTGGTCGGCGTCGACCGGATTCAACGGCCGGCCGGCCGGCTCGGTGGTCACGGACTCGGTCATCACTTCTCCTGATCGTTCGTGGGCAGTCCGAAAACACGGAAGCGGTGGTGGCGGCGGTCGAGCAGTTGCGCGACCTGGAGTCGTGCCAAGTCGGCGACGGCGTGGCGCAGCGCCTGGCGCAAGGCGGCGGCGGCCGCGGCGGGATCGCGGTGCGCGCCGCCCGGCGGCTCGGGCAGGACGGCGTCCGCGACGCCGAGTTCGAGCAAGGAGGTCGAGTCCACCCGCAGTGCGGCCGCCGCGCGGGGCGCGGCGGCGGCGTCCTTCCACAGGATCGAGGCGCACCCTTCCGGGCTGATCACCGAGTAGACCGCGTTCTCGAACACGATCACCCGGTCGGCCACCGCCAGCGCGAGCGCTCCCCCGCTGCCGCCTTCGCCGGTGACCACGGTGACCACCGGAACGGGCAGCCCGGCCAGCAGTTTGAGCGATTCCGCGATGGCGACGGCCTGCCCCTGCTCCTCGGCGGTCACGCCGGGGTAAGCGCCCGCGGTGTCGACGAGGGTGATCACCGGAAGACCCAGCTTGGCGGCCAGCCGCAGCGCACGGGCCGACTTCCGGTAACCGGATGGGGTCGGCATACCGTAGTTGCGCTGCGCCAATTCGCCCGCTGTATGGCCTTTCTGCGTGCCGATCACCATGACGGGCGCGCCGTCGAGACGGGCCAGCGCGGTGATCATGGCCGGGCAGTCGGCCGACAGCCGGTCGCCGTGCAGTTCGACGAATTCGTCGAAGGACGCGGCCAGATAATCCAGCGTGGTCGGCCTGCCGAGCTCGCGTGCCGCCCGCACACTCTGCCAGGCGTCGCGCGGCGCGAGCTGGGTCGCGTCGGCGCGGACCGGGTTCACGTCGTCCGCGAGCTCGATGCGGCGCGAACTGTCGGCGGCCGACGCGAGCAGGCGAGCCAGCCGGTCGCGCAATGCCGAGCGGTGGCAGATCATGTCCACCACGCCGTGGTCCAGCAGGAACTCCGCGGTCTGGAAGCCGGCGGGCAGTGTCTCGCCGATGGTCTGCTGGATCACTCGCGGTCCGGCGAAGCCGAGGCGGGCGCCGGGTTCGGCGATGATGATGTCGGTGGACGTGGCATAGGAGGCCGCCACGCCGCCGTATGTGGGATCGGTGATCACCGAGATGGTCAGCACGCCCGCGTCGTCGAGTTCCCGCAGCGCTTGGCTGGTCTTGGCCATCTGCATCAGCGCGAGGATGCCCTCCTGCATGCGGGCGCCGCCGGACGCGGTGACCAGCACGAGCGGCACGCGCGCCGCCAGCGCCGTTTCGGCCGCGCCGGTGACCGCTTCGCCGACCGCACCGCCGAGACTGCCGCCGAGGAAGCGGAAGTCCATGACCGCCAGCACCACCGGCGCGCCACCGATCGTGCCGCGCACGCACCGGATGGCGTCGGGTAGCCCGGTGCGACGGCTCGCCTCGGCATGGCGCTCGGGATAGGGCCGGGAATCGCTGAAGCCGAGCGGATCGACCGCGGTGGCGGACGGCTCGATGGGCCGGGCCGAGCCCGGGTCGAGCAGCGCCTCGATGCGCTGGTCGGCGGTCAGCATGCCGTGCCCGTCGCAGTCCGGGCACACCCGGCCCGCGCGCTCGTAGCGCTTGGCGTAGAGCATGGCGGCGCAGGACGGGCAGACCGTCCAGGAGGTCCGGGTGTCCGGACCACTCTCCAGTGTGGTCATCGTTCCTCCCTCGGTCGGGGCACGAATCGGGCGCAATCGGCGGGTAGCCGCACGCCCGCGGTACGCAACTGGGCGACGCGCGTGAGGTAGGCGGCGCCCACCATCATCTGGTCGGCGATGTCGGCGACGTGCCGGTTGCGCAGCGCCGCCAGATAGCCTCCGGCCACCCAGTTGTTGAACCCGCCCATCGCGGGCCCGCACCAGATCTGGTAATCGGCGACGCGGTCGGCCTCGCCGCGAATGCTCCACCCCGACGACAGCCCCAGATACCACCGGAACACCAGCGCCATCTTGCGTTTCGGGTCCGCGTCGGCGCCCGCCAGCTGGGCTGGATCGCGCTCGGTGAAGTACGTGACGCAGTCCGCCCACACGGCGTCGAGTGGCCGCCGGAACAACGTGGCCTCGAGGTCGCGGCGCAGGTCGGCCGGGATCGCGTCGATGCCGTCGTACGCGCGGTAGGTGTCGTAGAGCCGCTGCGCGCGGGCGGCGAACATGGTGCCCCTGCGCAGCACCTGCACCTGGACGCCGAGTTCGAACATGTCCGAGGACGGCGCCATGGTGCAGTCGGCGAAATCCGCCTGGGTGAGCAGCTGTTTGGTGGTGTCGCACTGGGCCGCTTCCCGGGTGGCCTGATTCACCGACCCGGTCACCACGTAAGCGGCTCCGAGCGCGAAGGCCGCGGCCGCGGCGGCGGGGGTGCCGATGCCGCCCGCCGCGCCGACCCGGACCGCCGCGGCGGCGGGCACCGTTCGGGCCAGCCGATCCCGCGCCGCGATGAGTTCGGGCAGCAGCACCAGCAGCGGCCTGCGGTCGGTGTGGCCGCCGGAGTCGGCTTCGGCCGTGATGTCGTCGGCCATGGGCACCTGTTCGGCGAGCCGGGCCTGCTCCGGCGTCAGGTCACCGGATTCCACCAGCCCGCGCAGCAACCGCGCGGGCGCCGGGCGCAGGAACGGCTCGGCCACCTCCACCCGGGAGACCTTCGCGATCAGGCGATGGCGCACCTCGACGCGTCCCTGTCGGTCGACGGCCAGCCCCGCCGCCCGGTAGCGCACGACCTCGCCGGTGAGGTCCATGAACGCCGACGCCTCCACGCAGCGCACCTGGTGACGCAGGCAGGCGTCGACGATCGCGCGCTCCAGAGCGGGTTCGGAAGGGCTGTGGATCAAGTTGCACGCGAACGGCTTTCCGTCCAGCGTGCGGCTCAGCTCGGCCAGTGCCGCGTCCACCGCGGCGGGCGGCACGCCCGCCGCGCCGTAGGAGGCGAGATATCCCGCCCGAGCCATCGCGGAAACCAGTGCGGGCGAGGAGATCCCGTTCGCCATGGCGCCCGCCGCGTACGCCGCCCGCACACCATGGGCGGCGGCGAACCGCCGATCACCCAATTGCTCGGGCGGTAGCGCAGCCACCGCCGCGAGGACATGGGCGTGCGCTGCCATCCGCTCGTCGGACGTCGCGCCGACTCGCCCGTCGTGTCGCACGATCCAGCACGGGCGCGTCAGATTAGACAAGACGGCGGTGATGCCGTCGGCGGTGTCCGCGAGGACGCCGGCCCGGGACGTCGTCATCAGCGTTCCTTCCGCTCGACGAGTTCCACCGCGAGGTCGATCAGTTCGTAGATGCGCAGCCCCGGCTTCCACAGCGAGCCGTCGGCGACGACGGTGACGCCGCGCGGGCCGCGATGGATCTCCTTGATGTGGACTTCGAGCTCGACGGTGCCGTCGGTGGGCAGGAACTGCCCGCGGTAGCGCCAGGTGAACGTTCGGTCGGCGGGGATGCGGAAGACCGGATCGCCGATCGTGCCCGCGAATCCGGCGTCGAGCATCCACTCCTGGATCGCGTGGATCACCGATTCCACACCGAGTGATCCCGGGATCACCGGGTCGAGGTGGAAATGCCGGGCGAAGTACCAGTCCGCCGGGTCGATCTCGCGCAGCGAATGCAGATACCCCGCCTCGTACCTGCCGCCGCCGTCGACCACCTCGACCTGATCGATCAGCGCCAAGGTGCGCCTGGCGCAGAGCGGGGCCAGTGGGTCGGCGCGGCGGGCGGCGACGTCGATGGTGCGGACCGGCGCGTCCGGATGCTGTGCCAGCCAGGTCGGCGCCGGGCGGCCCGCGTCGAGGCCGGTCTGGTTGGCCAGAGCCTCGTCGCTGAAGTAACCGAACATGGTCTCGCCGGTGTAGAACGGTTCGCCGTCCACGCTGAGCGTGTAGTCGAAGGTCTGCAGCGACGAGCCGGGCAGAACGGTGGTGGACAGCAGCCGTGAGGACTGGCGAATCGTCTTGTCGCGCAGGTCCATTTGCCGCAGCACGGTGGCGGTGCCGCCGAGGTTGCGCAGGCTCAGGGTGGCGCCGGGCTGGGTGAGCGTGGGGCCGGCGTAGTACCCCATCAGTAGCGCCGCCTGCAGCGAGGTCTCCATGTAGACGAAGTGCGGCATGGACTCGTTCGCGGTGTCGCCGTAGTACCAGGAGTCGGCGGGCGAGTCGTATTCGGTGGTGTAGGACGCACTGTCCAGGTTCCCGCGCCTGCCGTCGAAGCCGAGCACCCGGTCGACCAGGAGCAGACCGCCGGTCGGCAGGCGGGTCGCCCGCACGCCGGTGTATTCGGCGAATTCCGGCCCCATGGCGATCGCCTGGTCACCGCGAGCGAGATGGGCCATATGGAACTCGTTGAGCAGTGAGCCTTCCGAGACCTCACCGGGGCCGACACCGCCGCCCGGACGCTCCACCACCGTGACCGTGACGTCGAGCGCCCCTTCCGCTCCCGCGACGCGCGCGGCGCCGGTCACATGCGGCCGGGGCACCAGGTCGAGAGCGGTCACCGTCAGAGTGATCGTGCCGGAGGTGACACCCGCGACGGTGCCCGCGCATTCGGTGACCAGGGAGCTGCCCGACAGCACCAGCGGCATGCCGAGGTACAGAGCGAACACCTCCGCGGTCTGCATGGCCGCCGCACGCGGGTCGCCGTCGAACCGGGCCGTGACACTGCCGTTGCCCGAGCCGCCGTACAGCTCGATGGCGGTCACCTCGGTGAGCGCGAGCGAGGTCGACCCGGCCGCCCGAGCCGCCGCTTCGATGCCGGAACGCCGGTGCGCGGGCCCGAACACGCCGCTCAGGTCGCCTTCGGTGAGACGCAGCAGGGCCGCTCGATCCAGATGGGTGCGATCGGTGCGGGCCAACGGCTTGAACGCGGACTCCGCCGCGGTGCGTCCGGCCGGGATTCCGGCGGGTTCGTTCGTCGTCTCGGGATCGACGCCGTGCCGGGCGAGACCACCGAACCGAGGATCGGCCGCGGCATCAGCCTCTGGCATTCCGCCCGACCGGCGCAGCGCTCGCTGCCACACCGCCCGCTGCATGACCAGTTGCGCGCTCAACGCCGCCCGGTGCGCCGCGACGACACCCGAGCGGATTTCGGCGAGCGGTCCGGCCGCGCGTGCGGCGGCACCGTCCGTGCGCGGCTCTCCGGATCGTGTTCCGGACAGTGCCGGATCCTCCACCGCACCGCCGGCCGGCGCACCGTCCGAGTACGGGGAGAGCGAACTCGTCTGCGTGCCCGCACTGCCGGGATCCGTCCGGCGTGCCGGCACCCCGTCGACACGCTCCCGGGATTCCCCCGCGAGCGCGGTCACCGGATCGAACGGAATACCGTCGAACTCCAGCGTTGTCATGCCATCCACCGCCTCACCGAGGTCTGGAACTTTTCTGTCAGATCGGGGGTCGTCACCACGGTGACGTCCGAGAACCGTTGCAGCACCGAGCCGTCCGCCGTCGTGGCCGTGGCGTCGATCCGCGCGTCGAATCGACCGGCGCGCGGGTTGTCCACGGTGAGCACGAACGACTCGCCCGCGGGCAGGGGCCGGAAGAAGTCGGCCCGCCCAAGGCCGAGGGGCAGGCAGGCGCTGCCGAGCAGCCGGTGGCCGAGCACCGGTGGGCCTTGCAGGATCAAATCGGCGAGCACCGGATCGTGCAGTCGCCCCGCGTAGGCCCCGCCCGCCACGGTGGCGGGAGGAAGTGCGCAGTCGAAGACGATCGCGTCGTCCGAAGCCGCGCGGACCCGGCGCAATCCTTGCAACGCGGGCGCGTGGAATTGAACGGCGTCACGGTAGATGGTCGCCTCGCCGACCGAACCGTCCGGCACCGGCAGGCGCGAGGGCCGATCGGCCGTTCCGGCGAGTTCGAGGGTCGCACGGAAATGCACCGCCTTCTCCCCGCGCACCGTCGCGTACACCGTGGACGCGTCCTCGTCGCTCGGCGTCACCTCGAGTTCCAGTTCGTCGAGCGGGTGATCGAAGACGATCCCTTTGAGGACCTGGAAGTCCCGGACGCCGACCACCGTGCTGCCCGGCAAGCCGCGTTCGGCGATGTTGATCATCGCGCCGAGGCCGAAGGTGGCGGGCAAGACGACGTGCTCACCGATCCGGTGCGCCGCGATGATCGGGTCCTCGGTGATCCCGGTGATCGTCCGCCGGGCCCGCACCGTCCCGGTCGCGGCCCTTTCGTCCGACAGCGACTTCGCCGGTCCGATGAGCACGACCGTGTCCCCGGAGCGGGCATCGGTGAACTGCTCGGTGAACGCCGCCGCGCCCACCTGCGGATCGAGCAGTTCGACACCGCGGGTCCGGAAGTGCTCCCGCAAGGCGGGGGTCACCATGCCGCCGTCCCATGCACCCCAGTCGATCGCGGTGACATGGCAATTCGGCTGATGGGTTCGCCAACTCACCGCGAATCGCGAGAGCGCTTCGTTCGCCGCCGCGTAGTCGGCCTGACCGGCATTGCCGAACAACCCGGCCACGGAGGTGAACAGCACCAGATGCCGCAGCTCACCGAGCGCGCGGAGCACCGAAGCCAGTCCGGCGATCTTGGGGTCGAGCACCCGGGCGACGGAGCCGGCGGTCTTGTCCGTGATCGTGGAATCGGCCAGCACCCCCGCTCCGTGCACGACGCCGGTGATCGAGTCACGCCACGGTGCGAGCGCGGCGGCGACCGCCTGCTCATCCGTGGCGTCTACCGCGAGGTAGTCGGCGCGGGAGCCGAGGACGGCCAGCGTCTCCCGGATCTCGCGCGTTGCGCGGACGCCGGATACGGCACGCTCGATGTCGCGCGGTTTGGCGCCGGACGCGGCCAGCGCACGCACCGCGGCGGCCTTCAGATCCGCGGCGGGCACCCCGGCCGCCCAATCGGGCTCGTCGGCCGGCTCGGAGCGTCCGAGCAGGACGAAACGCGCCTCGCTGCGCGCGGCCAGGGCCAGCACGCAGGTGGCCGTGACGCCGCGCGCGCCGCCGGTGACCAGCAGGACGTCCTCGGCGCTGAGCGTCGTGGGGTCCTGCTCCGCACCCGTCCGGACCGGGAGGACGGTGCGCGCGGGGGCGTGCCCGCTCGGCACCGGGGTCCATCGCCGCCCTGTCGCGTCGATGCCGACCTCGAGGGTGTCGCGGGCCGGATCGAACAGTTCGGCCGTCACGAACTCCGCCAGTTGCCGCGCGGAGCAAGCGGGATCGATGTCCAGCGCCCGGCAGAACAGTTCGGGCCGTTCGGCGGCGAGGGTTTTCACCACACCGCCGATGCCGCCGAGCAGCGCGTGTTCCGGCTGCGCGCTGCCGAGGAAGCCGAGCCCGCCGTCGAGCCGCGTCACCGTCACGAAGGCCGCTCGCTCCTGACCGCCGTGTAGCAGCGGCACGGTGCGGCCGGCCACGAGGATGCCGTCGGTCAGATACCGTTGCGCCGACGCCCAGTCGGCGGTGCCGCCGAGCAGGACCAGGCAGAGGTCGAGGGGCTCGCCGTCGAGTTCGTGCACCGAATTCGCCCGGTGCACCGTCCAATCGAGGCCGGTCAGTGCGGCGGCGAGCGCGTCTGCGCCTGCGTCCGGGTCACCGGACAGGTCGACGAGCACAGCCCGCGCCCCGTCCCGGTACGGCGCTACCGCCCGATCCAGCGCAGGCAGCGAGACCAGTTCGACGGCGTGCCGCGACGTTCCCGTCGCGGCCTCAGCTTTTGGGTGGACATCACCCCCCGCCGCCCCGGCGAGTTCGGCCACGATCTGATCCAATGTTCGAAGCGTGCCCAGCTGTTCCGGGCCGAGACTCGGTAGCTCCGGAAATCGTTCCTGCAACGCGCCGATCACCTGGACCCGCTTGATCGAGTCCACGCCCAGATCGGCTTCCAGATCCATCGACGGATCCACCATCTCGACCGGATAGCCCGTCTTCTCCGCGACCACCTCACGCAGCGCACGCCGCAACTGGTCATCCGGCACCGGGGCGGCGCTTTCGCTCCCCACCGCGGACGGCCCGGCCGTGGTCTGCGCGCCATCGGTGCCGCCGAGCAGCTCGGCGATCTGATCCAGCGTCCGCAACGTGCCCAACTGCTCCGGGCCCAAGCTCGGCAGCTGCGGAAAGCGCTCCTGCAACGCGCCGATCACTTGCACCCGCTTGATCGAGTCCACCCCGAGATCGGCCTCCAGATCCATCGACGGATCCACCATCTCGACCGGGTAACCCGTCTTCTCCGCGACCACCTCACGCAGCGCACGCCGCAACGTCTCGCCGGTCACCTGGCCGCCGGTCGCCGGAGCCACGGACGGTGCGTGACCGTTCGGGGTCGGAGCCTCGGCGGGTGCGTGCCCGTTGGGTGCCGGAGGTGTTTGTGCGGCAATCGTTTCCGTCGCGGAAGCGGCCCGATGATCGTCCACGACCATCGCGGTGGCCAGCGGGCGGCGTACCGGCGCGGGCTCGATCGCCGCACGCTGCGCGGGCGCCGGACGGGTGACCTGGGTCGAGGGCCGCGCGACCGGCGCGAAGCCGCTTTCCAGTTCGACCAGCTGCGCGAGCACCTCGCTGGCTCGCGCATGGCTGTGGCTGATCGCGACGCCGTGCTCCTTGACCGCCTCGATGGCGCGCAGCGTGGCGGCGTCGAGCCTGCCGTCGCCGAGTGCGCCGGCCAGGCCGCGGGCCATGTCCAGTTGACCGTCCAGGAACTGACGGTGGGTGTCCAGGTGCTGTACGAGCGCGCTCTCCAGCGCGTCCGAGCCGGCGTCGCCCGGCTGCGGTGTGGGGTACACGGTGGTCTCCGTTGCTGCGGTGGAAGCGGTGGGCACGGCCCGCTGCTCGGCGGGCTGGTGATCGACCACGCTGTCGACCGGAGCGGGGGCATCCGCGAGAACGCTGAGCCGGTAGTCGGCGGCGAGCGCGGCGGCATAACTGCTGCGCCGGGTTTCGGGCACGTACTCCGGCGCCGACATCGTCACCGTCATCGCGCGAGCGGAGACCGCTGCCTCCGGCGCGGGCGCGGCGTGCCGATTGATGCCGTGCAGACCGAATCCGAGCACGGCCAAGCGCACGGCCGCACGGGTCAGCGCGAGATCGCTGTTGCCGATCGGGCCCGCATCGGTCGCGATGACGACCTCGTCGTCGCCGAGCGTGCGCCGCACCAGCGAGGTCAGCACCTGCTTCGGCCCGAACTCCACGAACACGGTGCAGCCCGCGTCGCGCATCGCGGTGAGCGCGGCTACGAATTCGACTGGCTTGCCGAGCTGTTCGGTCAGCACGGCCCGGTTGGCCGCCACGTCGCCGCCGTAGTGGGCATCGGGCGTATCGGCGAAGACCGGTGCGTCCGGCGCGCCGATGTGCACCTGGGCGACGGCGGTCGCGAACGCCGCGGTGGCGTGGGCGACGTAGGGCGTGTGGAACGCCCCGGACACCGGCAGCGCCCGGGTGGCCACGTCACGCTCGCCACAGCGCGCGACGACGGCCGCGATGCCCTCGGCGCCACCGCCGACGACAACCTGGTCGGGCGCGTTGTGATTGCAGATCCAGACGTCCTCGACACCGTCGAGCAGTTCCTCGGCGGTCTGCCGGGACGCGCCG
This sequence comes from Nocardia sp. NPDC005745, assembly GCF_040630775.1. Classification (NCBI taxonomy): domain Bacteria; kingdom Bacillati; phylum Actinomycetota; class Actinomycetes; order Mycobacteriales; family Nocardiaceae; genus Nocardia; species Nocardia sp. NPDC005745. Next base: position 113,402 of record NZ_JBEXYF010000004.1, on the reverse strand, counting down.
AGCGCCACCATGGCGCCCGCCTCGACACCCGGCTCGGGCGTCATGGCCACGCCGCGCGCGCGAGCAAGCGCGTAGAAATCCGCGGTGGCCAGCGCCCCCGATGCCCACAGCGCGGTCAGCTCACCGAAGCTGTGGCCGAGGTAGGCGTCGGCGCGGAAGCCGTAGTCCGACAGGGCGGTGAACTGTCCTGCCGACAGCGCACCGATCGCCGGCTGCGCGAATTCGGTTCGGCGCAAGGCGGTTTCCTGATCAGCCGCCACGTCGTCGTCGAAAGCGGGCGGCGGGAAGACCACCGAAGACAACCGGACCGGCGCACCCGCGAACGCCTCGTTGGCCGCGTCGAACGCCGCGCCGACGGCCGGGTTGTTCAGCGCCGCGTCCAGTCCCATGTCGACGTACTGGCTGCCCTGCCCGGCGAACAGCGCGCCCACCTTGCGTTCCGGCAGGGCGGTGGCGCGGAAGTACACGCCCTCGGGATGTTCCCAGGCCGTGGCGTCGGGGTGGCGGACCAGTTCGTCCACCGCGAGTGACCGCAGGTGCGCGGCGTTGTCCTCGTCGACCGACACGAACCCGATGCGCGCGTGATCCTCTGGGATCTCGCCACCGTCCGCCGGTGCGACGCTGCGCACCGCGTCGATCAGCCCGGCCACGTCCGGCGCGTGCCACAGATGCGCGCGAGCGGTGCGATGCAGCATCGGATACTCGGTGCGGTCGGCGTCAGCCTCCTCCAGCACGACATGGAAGTTGGTGCCGCCGAAACCGAATGCCGAGGCCGCCGCCCGGCGCACCGGGCGTTGCGGGTCACGGATCCACGGGCGCGTGCGCGTGTTCACGTAGTACGGCGCGTCGGCGGCGGCGATCTCGGCGTTGGGCGACGACACGTTGATGGTGCCGGGCAGTACCTTCTGGTGCAGCGCCAGCGCCAATTTCATCACGCTCGCGGTGCCTGCGGCGCCTTTGGTGTGCCCGATCTGGGACTTCACGCTGCCGAGGGCGGCGAAGGCCCGCTCCGAAGTCGCGTCGGTCAGCAGCTCTTTCAGCGCGGTGAGTTCGGTCTTGTCACCGACGGGCGTGCCGGTGGCATGCGCTTCGATGAGCGCCACGTCGGCGGGTGAGACCTCCGCGTCGGCGTAGGCCCGATCCAGCGCGAACCGCTGGCCGCTCGCGCGCGGAGCGTAGATGCTCTTGGCGCGACCGTCGCTGGAGGAACCCAGGCCGCGGATGACGGCGTAGATCCGGTTGCCGTCGCGCCGGGCGTCCTGCAGCCTGCGCAGCGCGAGCATGGTGATGCCCTCGCCGAGCAGCGTGCCGTCGGCGTCGGCGGAGAAGGGGCTGATCCGCCCACCGGCCGACAGCGCGCCGACCTTGCTGAAGCACATGTAGATGAAGATGGTGTTCTCGGTGTCCACACCACCGGTGATCATCATGTCCGCGCGGCCGTCCTGGAGTTCGGCGATGGCGGTGCGCAAGGCGGCCAGCGAGGCCGCGCAGGCCGCGTCGACGGTGCAGTTGATGCCGCCGAGGCCGAGCCGGTTGGCCACCCGGCCCGCGGTGATGTTGGCCAGCAGGCCCGGGAAGGAATTGGCCTCCCACGGCGCGAACGCCGCGACGAACCGGTCGGCGATGGCGTCGGCATCGGCGTCGGACAGGCCGACCGAACGCGCCGCCTTCTTCAGCACCGGCGTGGACAGCCGCGCGGCCAACGGATGCATGAGCGGCACCGGGCCGGTGGTGCCGAGGACGACGCCGGTGCGGCTCGCGTCGTACCAGTCGGAGTCCACCGCGCCCGCGTCGCGCAGCAGGTCCCGGGCGACGCCCAGGCTGAGCGTCTGCATGGTGCTGGTCACTTCCAGCTGATTGGGCGGCAGCCCGAATTCCAGTGGATCGAACTCGACGTCGGGCAGGAACGCGCCCCGGCGCGAGTAGGTCTTGTCCGGCGCCGCCGGGTCCGCGTCGAAGTAGTCGTCCAGGCTCCACCGCGACGCGGGGACCTCGGTGGTGCAGTCCACGCCGTCGACGATGTTCTGCCAGTACTCTCGGTGGTTGCGGGCGTCGGGCAGCAGCCCGGACATCCCGACGATGGCGATCGGGTTGCGCGCCAGGCGTCTGTCGTCGGTCACGGATCTTCCTCTCGAACCGGGTGGATGGTCAGGCGGCCACGATGGTCGCGGTGCGCGACGCGACGAGGTCGGCGACGCCCGCCGCGAACAGGTGGTGGCCCAGCGAACTGGGGTGCAGACCGTCGGCGGTCCACATCTCCGGCCGCTCCCATTCGGGCTGGGCGGCGATGTCCAGCAGCAACGTGCCGGTCTCGGCGACGACGTCGCCGAGGACCGCGTTGGCGAAGGCGAACCGCTCGCGCAGCAGCGCGCGGAATTTGTCCGGCACCGGCAGCCGGGCCGGGATGTCGGGGTAGCTGGCCGTGAACACCGTCGCGCCGCCCGCCCGCAGTGCGCCGAAGAGTTCCGCGAGGTTGCGGTCGAACCGGTTCTCGTCGAAGTCGCTCACCAGATCGTTCACCCCGACCACAACACCGAAGAGGCTGGAGCGTCCCGAGAGAGCCACTCGCAGTTGACGTTCCACTACGACGCCGGTCGTGGCGCCGTGCTCGCCGAGGTTGCGCACCGCCGCGGGCCGCAGGCCGAGCTGGCCGCCGAGGCGGGGCACCCAGCCGCGGTACCCGCCACCGGTCGCCGCGTCGCCGCGACCCTCGACGAAGCTGTCTCCCAGCGCGGTCAGCACGGGCGCGCTCATGCGATCACTCCGTCCTTGCTGACGTGCCGGGCCGCCGCGGGGAAGTTCACCTTTTCGTACAGCGCGGCCAACTCCTCCTCGCCGAAGTACTTGTCCGGCGGGTAGATCCCGGCGATCAGCCCGAAGAAGTGCTTGGTGTAATCGGCGTCCAGCGAGGTCGCGCGGAACACCGAGTCGTAGTACGGGGTCAGCGACAGCTCGGAAATGCTCAGAGTGAGTTCGTAGGTGCTGGCGCTCTGGACGTCGCGCTCGCGCTGGTATTCGGCCAGCGCCTCGTCCATCGGGCGGGCGCCGGACAGGCCCTCATCCACCCGGTCGGCGAGCAACTGCGCGTACTTGAACGCGTCGGTGATGCCCCAGCCGGTGAACGGGTCCTTGTGGTAGGCGGCGTCGCCGACGAGCGCCCATCCGGGACCGTAGGACCGGCGGCGGTAGTTGTCGGGGTACAGCATCGGGCGGAACTGCTCCACCCGCTTGCCCGTGTCGCGCAGGCGCGCGCCGATCTCCGGGTCGATCTGATCGACGATCTCCTGCACGCCGGCGTCCGGGTCGGCGCGGAACTCGCGGAACCGATCGCGCTTGCGCATGACCGCGACCAAGGCGAGATCGTCGTTGGTCGGCCAGGACGCGAACTGCTGCTCGCCGAATCCGGTGCGGTGCTGCATGCCCCAGTCGACGCCCTCGTAGTAGGAGTAGTAGACGAAGCACGCCGCGGGCGAGCCCTCGTACTCCTGCGCGCCGACCGCCCTGGCCACCATGGAGTTCGAGCCGTCGGCGCCGATCACCAGCTTCGCGCGGAACTCCTGTTCGGCGCCGTCGCCGATCGCCCCGCGGATGCCTGCCACGCGGTCACCGTCGAAGACCAGCTCGGAGACGGTGAAGCCCTGGATCACCTCGACGCCGGAGTTCCCCGCCGCCTCCACCAGGATCTTGTCCAGCACCGTGCGGCGCGGGCAGTAGACGACATCGAGGCCGTCGGCGGCGGGATCGGCGAAGCCCTTGATGACGATGTCGGTGTAGGAGAAGTCGAGGTGCCGGATCGGCGGCACACCGGAGGCGACGACCTCGTCCAGCAGGCCCCAGGACTTCAGGAAGCCCAGCCCGGCCTGGTGGATGTAGTGGGTCGAGGGGGTGTCGCTGGGGAAGCTCGCGCGGTCGACGGCGAGCACCCGATAGCCCTTCCTGGCGAGCAGCATGGCCAGCGGTGAGCCCGCCACCCGGGTTCCGACAACGATGACGTCGTACATATTCGCATCACTTTCCGGTAGTCGAATTCCGATTTCGAGTCTGTGGCCGCGACGGGCGCTCGACCACCGCGACGGGCCCTGATTCATCGGGCGATCGGCCGCGGCTATCGTGCGGGCCGAGGAGCGGAATACAGCAGTTCGATATCGGCGGCGTATACGTCGGCGATCGCGGCGCGGCGCAATTTCCGTGACGACGTCGACAATCCGTCTTCGACGGTGAAATCTCCGTCCACGATCCGGAATGTCCGGATCGATTCCGCACGGGAGACGAGAGAATTCGCGTCGTCGATCGCCGACTGAACGGCCGCGGTGAGGTCGCCGCCCGGCTCGGCGGCGCGCCAGCGCCGCACCTGCGCCTGATCCAGTGTCACCAGGGCGGCGACGAAATCGCGGCCGTCGCCGAGCACCATGCAGTTGGACACCAAGGGGTGCAACCGGATCCGATCCTCCAGCGGCGTGGGCGCCACGTTCTTGCCACCGGAGGTCACCAGGATCTCCTTCTTGCGTCCGGTGATCCGCAGAAATCCGTCCTCGTCGATCTCTCCGAGGTCACCGGTGTGCAGCCAGCCCTGCGCGTCCACCGGCGACTGGTCCGCGGCCGCGCCCCAGTACCCCGGCGACACGTGCGGGCCGCCCACCAGCACCTCGCCGTCCTCCTCGGCGATGGCCACCGAGGTTCCCGGGATCGGCCTGCCGACCGTGCCGAGCCGGTTGGTCTCCGGGGCGCTCACGGTCACGGCGGTCGCGGCCTCGGTGAGGCCGTAGCAGTTCAACAGCAGCACACCGAAGCTCGCGTAGAACCCGGCCGTCGAATCGTCCAGCGAGGCACCGCCGGAGATGACATAGCGCAGTTCACCGCCGAGCGCGGCCGCCACCGGGTGCGCCGACGGCTCCGGCGCGGCCTGCGCCCGCATCAGGTCCAGACCGCGCTCCACCGCCTCCCGCTCCTCGGCCTCGGTGAGCAGGGTGCGGCAATACTTGCGGATCTTCTCCAAGCCGTAGGGGATCATCGCGAGGAAGCTCGGCCGCACGGTCGGCAACACCGGCACCAGGTCGGGAATGCCGGGCAGCAAGTAGGTGCGACTGCCGCCGAACAGGCAGGCGAACAGGATGGTCTGGCCGAAGACGTGCGACAGCGGCAGGGCCAGCACGGTGGTCCCGCCGAACATGTCACCGGTGCGGCGCACCGTGTTGGACGAGGACACGAACATGTTGCGATGGGTGATCACGCATCCCTTGGCCACGCCGGTGGTGCCGCTGGTGTACACGATCATCGCCGGGTCGTCGGGCCGCACGGCGGCCACGCGCGCGGCCAGCGCCGGATCGATCGCGCCGGTGGCCCAGTCCGCGATTCGCTCGAAGGTCCAGACCTCGCCCGCGCCTGCCGCGCGCAGGCGCTCGGCGTCCTCGGCGCTCTCGGCAGCGAAATGCGCACTGCCACTGTCGCCGAGGATGTGCTCGATCTGGCTCGGCGACGAGGTGGGGTAGACCGGTACCACCACCGCGCCGAGGGCCAGCAGCGCGCAATCCAGCAGCACCCACGCCAGGCTCGTGCGGCCGAGCACCGCAACGCGGTCACCCGCCGCCACGCCGCGCGCGGCCAGCGCCGAAGCCAGGGCGCGGGCCCTGCGGTCCACTTCGGCGCTGGTGAGCCGCGTTCCGTCGGCGTCGCACAGCGAGAGCCGGTCCGGATGCTCGGCGGCCGCACCGGAAATCACCGAGTACAAACTCGCCGTGTCCGGAAGATCGAAACCATTCTCACCGACCGACACCGCGATGACAGAAATCGTGTTCACAATGTCGAATTCTGATCGGCGCCACCGAATTACCGCGCCGCTGTCATCGCGGTTCCTACCGCGCGAATGTCATCACCTATCGACGTGGTCAGGCAGATACCGCGCGGGCAATATCGATTCGGGCCGGTTCCGGTGAATCAATGCAATCCAGGAAAAAGCGGACCGCCGGATTCGACTCGTCCGCACGCCACACCGCGTACAAATCGAGCGTCGGCACCGGATCGAACAGTTTTACCGCGACCGAAGCACTGCCCGGCCCACCCATGCCCATCGACACAGCCCGCGGCAGCGAGGCGAACCCCACCAGCGGGCGCACCGAGACCATGTGCGCCGTCGCACCGGGGTCGTCGGCGGTGTGCGCCACCGCGAGCGAGATCCTGGAATCCGCGGCCGCACGGAAGATCGAGTCGTACATGGCCGGACACTGTTCGCGGGCGAACAGCACGCAATCCTGGCCCTCCAGTTCGGCGAAGGGCACGCCGGGCCGATCGGCCCACCGGTGCCTGCGCCCGACCACGGCGACCAGCGGCACCCGGTGCAGCAGCCGCCGGTACCGGAAATCGGTCGTGCTCGGATGCCCGTACACGAGGGCGAGGTCCAGCGACCCGTCGCCGAGCGCCGCCAACTGCGGGCCGGTGCGCTTCTCCCACAGTGACACCACGATGTCCGGATGCTGCTCGGTCATCCTGGCGAGCGCCTCCGGCAGCACATGTCTGCTGGCCGGAAGGTTGTAGCCGATGTTGAGGGTGCCCGCCCGCCCTTCGGCGGTCGCCTTCGCGGCCTGCGCCGCGCGGTCCATCTGCGCCACGATGAGCCGGGCCTGACTCTCGAACTCCCGGCCCGCCGGGGTCAGTTTGACCTCGTGCGAGTTGCGTGCAACCAGTTGCACGCCGAGCGATTTCTCCAGCTTCTGCAGCTGGGCACTGAGACTGGGCTGCGTGAGATGCAAGCGCTGCGCTGCGCGGCCGAAATGCAGCTCTTCGGCGATTGTGATGAATGAAACCAGATGTCGGAACTCCATGCCGCCGGCTCCTTCCGCGTACCGGAAACGTTAGCGGCATCAGGTAACCGAGGATGAACCACAGCCGGACGAACAGCGCCGAGACCGTAGCGGATGGGTGAACTGGCCCCGCAGCGGGGACAGGGTGTGCTACCCGCGCCCGTGACCATCCAGCATTCCCGAAACCCCGCGCGGCGGCAACTCGAAGCGGGCCGAAATCCTTGCCCGCCAACGACTCGGTGCTCGCGCCCACATCACACGGCGATCATCCGGCGCTACCGGCGCAGGTGGCCGAGGCGCTAGCCGAAGTACCGGTGGAACCACGCCGTCAGCTCGGCTTCGTTCTTCGGTCCCTGGTCCGGGTGATCGGCGCGCAGCGCGCAGAAATGCCCGGCGATGCCGAACTTCTGGTGGATCAGGAACAGGCAGCTCGGGCCGAGCGCGGGATCGGTGTTCGGATAGCAGAAATAGCGGCCCAGGACATTGCCGTTCTGTCGCCAGACGTCGTCTCCCGGGTCGCCGCGACCGCACACATGTCCCGAGAACTGCCCGCGGTTCGCCTCGTACAGGTACATCGCGGACTCCTGGTCGGGGAACCCGTAGAACTCCGCGGACGGGAATCCGATCTTGGTGCCGCAGGCCAGCACCGCGTCCACCGGACCGGGCGGCGGGTCGGAGTGGCGGCAGTTGGCCGGGCCGAAATCACCGGCCAGATGGTTGAGCACCGCGCGATCGGCCTGCGTGAAGTAGTCCGGATCGCGGGCGAGATCGGCGGTGCGGAACGAGAAACCGTTGCGCGCGGCCACATAGTCGCGGTACTGCTGCTCGGCAGGCTCCCAGATGTACACCGCGGCCGCCAGCGCCCGCTCGTCCGTGACCAGCAGCGCGGGCCGTGGCGCGGTGGGATCGTCCACCTTGCTCAGGAAACACGACTTGCGGCCGACTTCCGCGCCGTCGCGCAGCATCGGTCCGTCCGTCCCCGGCGGGTCGCCGGGGCAGTTACGTCCTTGCAGGCCCGCCAGCAACGCCGAGGTGTAGCCGCGCAGTTGGTCGACGTTGCGGAATCGCAGGAATCGCGCCGCGGGATCGCTGGCGGCCGGATTCGCGGTGCAGAAGACGACGGCGGCGGTGGGCGGGTCGGGGTCTTCGTGCACGCAGTTGGCGCGTTTGTAGCCCGACGGGCCAACCAGCGACAGCAATTCGACGTCCGGGCCGTTCGGAGCGCTCGCGTCGGGAACGGCGGTGCCGGTGTTCGGCCGGGTCGCCTCCCAGCCGAAGAAGCCGAGGGTGGCGGCGAGCAGGACGACGCACAGCAGGGCGAGCACGCGGAGTACGCCGCGGCGGCGCGGTCGCTCGCCGTTGTCGCCGCCCGGCCCCGTTGGCACGGCCGTCGCACCCGACCGGTCCGGTGGTGGGCCTGCATCGGTCACCGCGTCACCCGCCGCGGAAGTCGCCTGCGTAGGGGCTTCGGCCACCGCCGCCTGCGCGGCCGCCCCGAGTTCACCCGCCGTGGTGTACCTCGCCTGCGGGTCCTTGGCCATCCCGCGCGCGACCACCTCGTCCAGCCGGTCGGGCAGTCCCGGACGGCACGAGTGCGGCCGCGGCGGCGGTTCGAACAGGTGCGCCGAGATGATCTGCGCGTCGGTGTCCTTCGGGTACGGCCGTGAACCGGTCAGGCACTCGTAGAGCACGCAGGTCAGGGCATAGATGTCGGCGGCGGGAGTGACCACGCGGGAGTGGAACCGTTCCGGCGCCATGTAGTGGAACGATCCGATCGCCGAGCCGTCGCTGGTGAGGCTCTCCCCGGTGGCCGACTGGGCGATCCCGAAATCCACCAGGTAGGCGAAGCCATCCGGGGTGAGCAGGATGTTGTCCGGCTTGATGTCCCGGTGCACCAAGCCGTCGGCGTGCGCGGCGTCCAGCGCCGCGGCGACCTGCCGGACGATCGCCACCGCCCGCTCCGGATCCAGCGGCGCCCGCTCGGTCAGCAGCGCGCGCAGGCTGTCGCCGCCGACCAGGCGCATGTCGATGTAGAGCCTGCCGTCGATCTCGCCGTAGTCGTGGATCGGGATGATGTGCGGTTCCTGCAACCGCGCCGCGACGTGCGATTCGCGCCGGAACCGTTCCCGGAACACCGGGTCGTCGTGCAGCCGCTCGGGCAGTACCTTCAGGGCGATGGTGCGGTCCTTGACGGTGTCGTAGGCCTCGAATACCTCCCCCATGCCGCCACGACCGATCAGGCGATCCAGGCGATACGGCCCGAACCGCGTACCCACCTCGAGCGTCTGACGTCGCGTCGTCATCTCGTCCTCCGTGACGGGGACCCGGAGGGTGTCCGGCGCGATCCGAGCCGGACGCCTCCCCGGGGCCGTGACCCGGGTTCCCGCGCTCAACTGTAGGCCGCGCGGACCCCTTCGGCAGGCGTATCGCGCAGCGGGCCGGTCAGCCGCCGGTTCGCCTTCCCGGGCACGTCTACGCAGGTCCGAAGCCCGGGCGAGCAGTCGAACTCGTGGACGAGGCAGTCCTCTGCCGCTCCCACCCACGCCGCAGCGCGAAAACAGCCCGCCGAGATCACTCGGCAGCCTGCAACGCGTCCTGTACCTGTCCGGCAGTGGTGACGCGGGCCGCCGTCGTCAATCCCGCCCCTCGGGCGGGCGAGGGCGGCGATGCAGGGCGAGCTGGATCTGCAACAGCAGGCGGTCGGCCGGGTCGTCGAGGTTCATCCCGAGAATGTCCTCGACCCGGCGGAGCCGGTAGCGCAGCGTGTTCGGATGCACGCGCAGCGCCGCGGCGGCGTCGCGCACGTCGCCGTGTTCGCGCAGATAGGTCTCGACACTGTCGCGCAGGCTCGCGGAATGCTTGCGGTCGTAGTCCAACAGCGCGCGCAGCCGCGGATCGTGCAGCTCCGTCCGTGCACCGACGAGATCGAGGGTCTCGCCGAGCAGCACCGCCGTCCGCGCCTCGGCGAGGGTGGTCACCCGCCTTCCCGGCGATGCCGCGAAGGTGCGGTCCAGGACCCGGTCGACCTCCGCGCGCGCGTCGGCCACCCGGCCGAGATCAGGGACCGGACAGGCGATCGCGGCCCGCAGCGAGAGCGCGCGCTTGGCTTCGAGCTGCTCGATCAACTGCCGTGTCCAAGCCGTCACCGCCTGCGCGGAACGGTAGGCGGGCAGCAGTACGTAGACGCGGTCACCGATCGTGGTGGTCACCGAGTCACCGCGGAAAGAGGAGGCGCGCAGGCGCAGAACGCCGCCCACCGCAGCCGGCTCGGCGCCCGTCGCCCGCTCCCTCGCCATGAGCGCGAACCCGATCACCGCCGCAGGGCCGGTGGTCGGCAGGTGCAGCGCGTTCACCACGGCCGCGGCGTCGGTCACGGGCCCGCTCGCACCGAACAGCCGCCGGATCAGCAGCGCCTCGGTGGTGGGTGCGTCGAGACTGCGGGAGATCAGTCGTCCCGCGATGGCCGCCGCGCCGCGCAGGATCTCGGCCGCGTCCGGCTTGAACGGCCGGCCGCCCTCTTGCAGCCAGATCGCGCCGAGCACCCGAGCACCGCGCGTGTGCGCGTCCGTGGGACGGCGGATGCCGATCACCAATCGGCGCTTGATGTTCAGCTCGTCGTGCGCGGGCACGTCGACGACCTCGTCGGTGTCGCGCAGACGATCGAACACCCCCCAGCGCCGCAGCAGGGTCAGATACTCCCGCGGCCCCTCGCGGCCGAGGATCGATCGCACCCGCAATTCGTCGGCGTTCTCGTCGGAGGCCGAGTACGCGAGCACATGCGATCGCGGGTCCTCGATCGACACCATTCCGCCCGCGTTGTCCGCGATCATCTGCGCCAGCGCGAAGAGGTCGATATCCGCGGCGACCTGATCACCTTCCCCGGCCACGTTCCCGTCCTTCGGCCAACTCGACAACGCACTTGCCCCATCTTTGTCTGATTGGCTCATTCTCCGGGCAGTTTTCCGGTGTTGACTTCTGATTGCCGGAAATCCACCTGATAGTAGGAGGTCTCATGGATGCCGTCGTGTCCCCGCCCCCGCCGGTCAACGAGCCGGTGGGCAGCTTCGCGCCGGGCACGGCAGAACGCGAGCGCCTACGAGTGAAGCTGGCCGAACTCGCCGCGACCCCGACCGACGTCGCCCACGTCATCGGCGGTGCGCACCGCCGGGGTTCGGGTGAGCGCGTCACGGTGGTGCAGCCGCACCGGCACGCCGCCGTCCTGGGCACACTCACCACGGCCGGACCGGGCGAGGTCCGCGACGCCATCGCCGCGGCCGGCGCGGCGGCGCCGGGATGGCGCGCGCTGCCCTTCGCCGAGCGCGCCGCGATCTTCCTGCGCGCGGCCGACCTACTGGCCGGACCGTGGCGCGAAACCATCTCCGCCGCAACGATGTTGGGTCAGTCCAAGACGGCCTACCAGGCCGAGATCGACACCCCCTGCGAATTGGTCGACTTCTGGCGGTTCAACGTGCACTTCGCGAGCCGGATCCTGGCGGACCAGCCGATCTCGGCGCCGGGGGTGTGGAATCGGGTGGACTACCGGCCGCTCGAGGGCTTCGTCTACGCGATCACGCCGTTCAACTTCTCCGCCATCGCGGGCAACCTGCCCACCGCGCCCGCGCTGATGGGCAACACCGTGGTGTGGAAGCCTGCCGTCACCCAATCGGTGGCCGCGTACTGGACGATGCGGCTGCTGGAGGCGGCGGGACTGCCGCCCGGCGTGATCAATATGGTGCACGGCGCGGGACCCGAGGTCTCGGAGGTGGCGCTGGCCGATCACCGGCTCGCGGGCATCCACTTCACCGGGTCCACCGCTACCTTCCGGCACCTCTGGCGCACCGTCGCGGCGAATCTCGATCGCTACGATTCCTATCCGCGCCTGGTCGGTGAGACCGGCGGCAAGGACTTCGTGGTGGCGCACAGCTCCGCCGATCCCGAGGTGCTGAGCACCGCCCTGATCCGCGGCGCGTTCGACTACCAAGGCCAGAAGTGCTCGGCCGCCTCACGCGCTTTTCTCCCGCGATCGCTGTGGGACCGGATGGGCCACGAGTTCATCGACCGAGTTGCCGCGCTCAGCTACGGCGACGTCACCGACTTCGGCCACTTCGGCGGAGCGCTCATCGATCGGCGCGCCTTCGACCGGAACACCGACGCCCTGGCGCGCGCCAAGGCCACCCCCGGCCTGACCATCGCCACGGGCGGCCACGCCGACGACAGCGTCGGCTACTTCGTCGAGCCGACCGTCCTGCTCGGCGACGACCCGGCCGACGAGGCGTTCCGCACCGAGTACTTCGGCCCGATCCTGGCCGTGCATGTCTACGACGATTCGGTCCGCGGATCGTTCGAGTCCACGCTCGACCGGATCGATCGCGGCTCGCCCTACGGCTTGACCGGCGCGATCATCGCCCAGGATCGCGCGGCGATCGGCACCGCGCTCGACCGGTTGCGCTTCGCGGCGGGCAACTTCTACATCAACGACAAACCCACCGGCGCGGTCGTCGGCCAGCAGCCGTTCGGCGGGTCGCGCGCGTCCGGCACCAACGACAAGGCAGGCTCGGCACAGAACCTGCTGCGCTGGACTTCCGCTCGCACGATCAAGGAAACCTTCGTCCCCGCGACCGACCACCGCTACCCGCACCAGGAGTTGTGATGGCCTTCTCCGGACTGCTGCGGCCCGCCGTGCTGGCGGCCTCCCGTTCCCCGCGCGTCGAGCGCGCGATCACCCGCATGCCTGCCACCAAGAAGATGGTCGACCGTTTCGTCGCGGGCGAGACCGAGCGCGACGCGGTCGCCGTGTCCTCGGCGCTGCTCGGCTCCGGCCGGTTCGTGAGCGTCGATTACCTCGGCGAGGACACCACCGATCTCGACAGCGCCCGCGGAACCGTCGCGCACTACCTGCGGCTGCTGTCGACGCTGGCCGACCTGAGGGCCGTGGACGAGGCGCCGGTGCCCCGGCTGGAGGTGTCGCTCAAACTCTCTGCGCTCGGCCAGCGGCTTCCGCAGAACGGATACGCCATCGCGCGCGAGCACGCCTACGAGATCTGCACGGCGGCGAAGGCCGCCGGGGTCTGGGTGACCGTGGACGCCGAAGACCACACCACCACCGAATCGACGCTGGCGATCGTGCGCGAGCTGCGGCTGGACTTTCCCTGGCTCGGCACGGTCTTGCAGGCCTATCTCAAACGCACCGAGGAGGACTGCCGGACCTTCGCTGGTCCGGGCGCACGGATCCGGCTGTGCAAGGGCGCCTATCGCGAACCCGCGGCGGTGGCCTACCAGAGCCGCTCCGCGGTGGACGAGTCCTACCTGCGTTGCCTGCGGATCCTGATGGAGGGCAAGGGCTATCCGATGGTGGCCACGCACGACCCGGCGCTGATCGGCGCGGCGCTGGGCCACGTGCGCGAAAGCGGCCGGAAATCCGGCGATTTCGAGTTCCAGATGCTGCACGGCATCCGCGACGCCGAACAGCGACGCTTGGTGGGAGCGGGCTACTCGCTGCGCGTCTACGTGCCCTACGGTGACCAGTGGTACGGCTACTTCATGCGCAGGCTGGCCGAGCGCCCGGCCAACATCGCCTTCTTCTTGCGTTCCTTCGGCCGCGACCGCTGAGCGGGAGAGCGAACTTTATTTTCTTCCGCTGACCGATCCCACCTCCCTGTGGTCGTATTGAGGTGAGCACGCAGTGGACGAAAGGACCGATATGTCCCTCGCGCGGTTACGCACCCAGATGACGCGCCGGAAGCCGCTCGGTGCGGTCGAGGACGAAGGCGCTCCCGCGGACGAGCAGCTGTCCCGATCGCTGGGCCTGTGGCAGCTCACCGCGATCGGCGTCGGCGGCATCATCGGCGCGGGCATCTTCACCTTGGCGGGCGCGGTCGCGCACTCGGTCACCGGACCTTCGGTGTTGATCTCGTTCCTCATCGCGGGTGTGGCCAGCGCCGCCGCCGCGCTGTGCTACGCCGAATTCGCCGGGATGGTGCCCAAAGCCGGATCCGCCTACACCTACGGATACGTGTCGCTCGGCGAGATCGCGGGCTGGTTCATCGGCTGGGACCTGCTGCTGGAGTACGTCGCGGTCGCGGCGGTGGTGGCCATCGGCGTGTCCGGGTATTTCAAATTCCTGCTGGAGCAGGTCGACATCACGCTGCCGGATTGGATGATGGGCGCCGCGGGCACCGGCGACGGCCATGTCGTCGACGTGTTCGCCATGCTGTTCTGCCTCGGCACCGCCTGGCTGCTCTCGCGCGGCATCCGCAGCGTCGGCCGGTTCGAGACCGTAGCCGTCGGCATCAAGGTCGCCCTCGTCGTGCTGATCATCGTGCTCGGCGTGTTCCATATCGACAGCTCGAACTACACGCCCTACTTCCCGTTCGGCACCGGCGCGGTGTGGACGGGCGCGGCCACCGTGTTCTTCGCCGTGTTCGGCTACGACGCGATGAGCACCGCCGCCGAGGAGTCCACCGACGGCAAGAAGCACCTGCCGAAGGCGATCATCTATTCGCTGGCCATCGCCATGGCGCTCTACGTGCTGGCCACCCTGGTGCTGACCGGCATGCAGAAATACACCGAGATCAGTCCGACCAGCGGATTCTCCACCGCCTTCGAGTCGGTCGGGCAACCGGGCGTCGCGAACATCATCGCGGTCGGCGCCATCGTCGGCATCGTCACCGTGGTGCTCACCTTCATGCTCGGAGTCACCCGGGTCTGGTTCGCCATGAGCCGCGACGGCCTGTTGCCGGAGTGGTTCGCCAAGACCCATCCGGTCCGGAAGGTGCCCACCCGGGTGACCTGGATCGTCGGCATCGGAGCGGCGCTGATGGCCGGGTTGCTGGACATCACCGTGGTCGCCGAACTGACCAATATCGGCATCCTGATGGCGTTCATCGTGGTGTCCGTCGCCGTGATCGTGCTGCGGCGCACCCGCCCCGACGAGCCGCGCGAGTTCCGCCTGCCGTTCATGCCGGTCGTGCCGCTGATCGGCATCGGGTTCTCGGTGTACCTGATCTGGTCGCTGCCCTGGGAGACCTGGGCACGTTTCGTGATCTGGCTATTCGTCGGCCTGATCGTCTACTTCGCCTACTCACGCAACCACGCCGAACTCGAGCGCACCCGCCCCACCGCGGTGGAAGGTCCGGCGACCTCCTGACACGCCGCATGGAACCGAACGGGCTCACCAGGCGATATCCATTGCAGAATGGTCGTTCGACTGCATGAGTCGGGAAAGTCGGCATCGGCGACGGCCGCGCGGCGCGAGCCCGGAAGGAGCGGTAGCGGATGGATCTCCAGGAGGTCGTCTCGTCGGGGGTGCTCGAACAACGCGAACTGCTGGCGCAGCGCGCGCTCACCGCGGAACAGTTGGTCGAGGCGACGCTCGACGGTATCGATGCCGCCGCCGACCTCGGCGCCTTCACCCACGTCCTGCGGGACGAGGCCAGGGCCGAGGCCGTCGAGCGAGATCGCGAGCGCGCCGCGGGCGCCACGGTCGGCCCCTTGCACGGGGTGCCGGTCGCGGTGAAGGACGAATTCGACGTCGCGGGCGTGGTGACCACCTTCGGTACCAGAGCCAACTCGACGCCCGCCGTGGCCGACGCCGAAGCGGTGCGCAGGCTGCGCGCGGCCGGGGCGATCATCGTCGGCAAGACCGCGATGCCGGAATTCGGGCAGTGGCCGTTCACCGAGTCCAGCACCTTCGGCGTGGTCCACAACCCGTGGGACCCGCGCCGTTCGGCCGGGGGTTCGAGCGGCGGGTCCGCCGCCGCGGTGGCGGCCGGTCTGGTGCCGGTCGCGCTCGGCGGCGACGGCGGCGGTTCGATCCGGATCCCGGCGGCGTGCTGCGGATTGTTCGGCCTCAAACCGCAACGCGGGCGCGTGCCGATCGCCCCGAACGAGCATCTGTGGTGGGCGCTGGGGGTCGCCGGGCCGCTGACCCGAGGCGTGCTGGACTCCGCCGTGGTCTACGACGTCATCCGCGGCAGCAGCCCCACCGACCGATTCCGGGCGCCGGATCCGGCGACCTCGTTCGAGGCGGCGGCGCGCGGACCGGCCCGGCCGTTGCGCATCGGCTACAGCACGAAATCACCCATCCCTTTGGTCAAACTCGATCCCCAGCATGTCCGCGCCGTCCGCGACACCGCGAAGCTGCTCGCCGAGCTGGGCCATACCGTGATGGAGATCGACCCCGCCTACCCGGATTCCACGCACGCCTTCTACCCGCAGTTCTTCGGCGGCGTGCGCGCCGAATTGCCGGAGGTGGATCACCCGGAACTGCTCGAACACCGCACCAGGCAGACCCTCACGCTGGGCGCCTGGGCGCGCAGGCCGGTCGTCGAATGGGCGATCCGGCGCGGCGAGGCGGTGGCGCGTAAGGCCGATCGCATCTTCACCGAGTGCGATCTGCTGCTGACCCCCACCATCGCGATCCGCCCACCCCTGCTCGGTGTGCTCGACGGGGCGAACACGGTGCGCGCTCAGCTCGCCTCCGTTCCGATGGTCGCCTACACCGCCATCTGGAACGTCACCGGCCACCCCGCCGCCTCCGTGCCCGCCGGTGTCGGCGACGACGGGCTTCCCCTGTCGGTTCAGTTGGTCGGCCCTACCAACGGCGAGACGACGATCCTCCCGATCGCCGCGCAGC
The DNA here is from genome assembly GCF_040630775.1 of Nocardia sp. NPDC005745. NCBI lineage: Bacteria > Bacillati > Actinomycetota > Actinomycetes > Mycobacteriales > Nocardiaceae > Nocardia > Nocardia sp. NPDC005745. The sequence continues at coordinate 96,971 of NZ_JBEXYF010000004.1, read as the reverse complement.
TCGAGCAGGCGCGCCCGCATCCGCGTCCGGGGCTCCGATCTGCCGGATGACAGACGCCGATTCACTCGGCGCCTCGTAGCCGGGCACGGCCGCAGCGCCTGCCGCGGAATGCCGGTCGTCCCACACCCCCGCAAACCCGCCGCGAAGCCCGTCCGTAGGATACAACTTGTGTCTAAGACGTATTCATCGGCTGAGCAGGCCTATCGTGCCGTGAAGGAGCGGATCCTCTCCGGCGCGCTGGCCGGGGGCGAGCTGATCAGCGAGGGCGAGATCGCCGCCGATCTGGGCACCTCCCGCACGCCGGTGCGCGAGGCGTTCCTGCGGCTGGAGACCGAGGGCTGGATGAAGCTTTACCCCAAACGCGGCGCGCTCGTGGTGCCGATCCCGCCCGACGAGGCCGAGCATGTGGCGCACGCCAGATACGTGGTGGAGGTCGCGGCGGTGCGCAGCGCGACGGCGAACGACACCGGCATGCTGGTCGAGGCGCTGCGTTCCTCGATCGAGCGGCAGCGCGGCTTGGCCGCCGGGGGCGACCTCGACGCCTTCGCTCTGGCGGATACGGACTTCCACCGCACCTACGTCCTGGCCGGTGGCAATCCACTGCTGTCGGGGTTCTACGACTCGCTGCGCGAACGTCAGCGCCGCATGAACAGCGTCGCCCTGCGCCGCGGCCCGGTCGACATCACCCGGATCATCGAGCAGCACGTCCAGCTGGCCGACCTGGTCGCCGCGTCGGACGCCGACGGGTTCGCCGACGCGCTGGTCGAGCATCTGTCCGGCGTGCACCAACTGCAACTCCGCGGCCGGTGATGGCCACACTCACCGTCACAGCGCCCCGCGCATCGGTCGTCTCCGGACGGTGGCGCGGCGTCGCGGCCGCGATGTTCGCGATCGCCTGGGGCGGAAACGAATTCACGCCGTTGCTGGTGATGTACAAGAACAACGGCCTGGCGGCCACGACCGCCGATCTGCTGCTGTTCTACTACGTGCTCGGCATCGTGCCCGCGCTGCTGATCGGCGGTCCGCTGTCGGATCGCCACGGCCGCCGCGCCCTGCTACGGCCCGCGCCGCTGATCGCCGCGACCGGATCGCTGCTGCTCGCGTTCGGGTCGGGGTCGGTACCGGTGCTGTCGGCGGGGCGGGTGCTGTGCGGCGTCGCGCTGGGGCTGGCGATGGCGGTCGGCGGCAGCTGGCTCAAAGAGCTGGCGCAACCGCCCCACGGTCCGCGGCTGCCCGCGGGCACGGGCGCGCGCCGCTCCGCGATGAGCCTCACCGGCGGCTTCGCCCTGGGCGCTTGCTGCGCCGGCGTGCTGGCGCAATGGGCACCGTGGCCGAACTCCTCGGCGTACCTGATCAACGTGGGCCTGTGCCTGATCGCCGCCGTGTGGGTCAGGCGTGCGCCGGAAACCGTCCCGTACCGCCGCGATCCGCGTCGGCTCCGTGATGACCTGCGGATTCCCACGACCGGGCACCGACGCTTCCGCATGGTGGCGATCCCGGTCGCCTTGTGGCTGTTCACTTCCGGCGCGACCGCGTACGCGGTGCTGCCCGCGCTGATGGCACCGCGAGTCGGCGCGGCGCCGATCGCGTTCTCCGCCCTGCTGTGTGTCACCACACTGGGCTGCGGATTCGCGATCCAGTCCGTCGCGCGGCGGATCGACCGGCCCGGAACCGCGCGGACGGCCGTAGTGGCGCTGAGCTCGGTCACGGTCGGGATGGCCCTCGCGGCGGCGGCTTCTGGCCTGCTGACCCTGTGGGCGACTCTGGCCGCCGCCGTGGCGCTCGGGGCCGGCTACGGCATCGGTCTGGTGGCCGGGCTGCAAGAGATCGAGCGCATCGCCCGCCCCGACGATCTCGCCGGGCTGACCGCAGTGTTCTATTCGGTCAGTTACCTCGGTTTCGGCACTCCGGCACTGTTGTCGTTCCTGCACGACGCCTGCGGCCTCGGCTATCCGGCGATGCTCGGCACGGGCGCGCTGGCGGCGGCCGGATGTCTGGGCCTTGTGCTGCGCGACTACCGCGACCGACCGTCACCCGGCGGCGGGCTCACCCCTTCGGCGTCAGCAGGACCAGCGGAATCTCGCGGGTAGTCTTCGTCTGATAGTCGGCGTAGTTCTTCGCCGCGGAGGTGACGCGGGGCCACAGCGCCGCCCGTTCCTCGGCCGTGGCCACCCGAGCCGTCATGGGCACCTTCGGCCCGCTGCGCACCGATACGACGACGTCCGGATTGTCGCGCAAGTTCAAGAACCACGCCGGGTGCACGGGGTCGCCGCCGCGGGAGGCGACGACGACGTAGGTGTCGCCGTCGACGACCGGGGCCGTGAGCATCACCGCGTGCGGCCGACCGGATTTGCGGCCGGTAGTCGTGAGCTCGAGCGACGGCATGCCACCGAACTCGTTGCCCAGCTTCCCGAAACTCACCTTCAGCAGGGCGCGATGCACTGTATTCATAGTCTTCAGCGCGAAATTCGGGGGCATGCGATCCTCACGATCGGCTCGACAGGTGGTCCGGCTCACCGCCTCGCAGCGGAAAGCGGTGAATCGGACTCTACTCGAATCGGCGCGGCCCACTCAGCGCGCGGACCATCCCGACCAGCGCGCCACATCGATGGCGATCACCGGCCCCGGGGGCGGCTGTCGTTCGTACTGGGGATAGCGCGCGGTCAATCGGCGGATCGCCGCTTCCGCCTCGGCGCCCTCCGCGATGCGGGCGTCTCCGTCGGCGCGGGCCCACCACAGCTGGGTCCAGTCGTCACCGTAGCGGTCGACGAGCACGGTGACCGCCGGGTTCGCCGCGATATTCGCCAGCCTGCGCAGCGCGGTGGTCGTCTTCGGCTTCGCGTCCACACTGGTGTAGATCACCTCGCCCGCCACGACGAACACGATGGGCACCAAATGCGGTCGCGCCCGCGCCGAAATGGTCGCCAACCGCGCGACCGGACTGGTCGCGAATCGTTTGCGCGCCTCCTCGGAATTCAGTCGCACACCCATCTCCTCGAGGCCGTAGTCCCCGTAAATCGGGGATCGAGTCGGTTCCCTCCCCTATGCAACCGGACATTTGCCGTGAAATCACGGCGATCGACTGCTCCCACGCTACGGTCGAGTGAATGTTTGACCCGTCAGAGGCAAAAGTCCCCAGAAGGTGGAGGCGGTCGTGAACATCGATATCACTGCCCGGCTGAACCTAGCGTTCGAGATGTGGGAGCGCGCGCACGGACGCCCGCTCGCCGACGATACGGTCGAGATGTGGGTGACCGCAGCCGGGTACGACCTGGAGCCAGGTTACCTCGCGCGCGTCCGGCGCGGACAGCTCACCACGCTGCCCGAGCAGGCTCGCGCCGGGCTGGCCCATGTGTTCGGGCTCGACCCCAACTACTTCGTCTTCGACCCAGGGCCCGATCGGGACGACGACGCCGAAGTGATCGCGCACCTGGACAATTCGGCCCTGCGCCGCCTCGGGCAGGCCGTGAACGGCGTGTCGCTACGCACGCTGCTGTACCTCGAGTCCGTCGCCGAAGTACTGCGCGAGGCCGACGGCCTGCCTCCGTGCGAGCAAACCGCACAACTCTGATCGAACGACAGCGGCTCGGTTTCGGCCCCCGGCTCGGCAAGCCCGGCGGGCCGGCCACACCGCGGATTCCTCGGCGCACTCGCGCCGTACGCCACTCGCCGATGCGGCCGCCGAGCGCGCCGATGATCTGATTTCCGATATCACGTCGGTATTACGGCTGCCCGCACGAGCGCAGGCCGCCGTCGGTGAATTCCAGGCAAACGAGAATTCGGCAATTCCGCACTGACCGCACTGCCGCGACGCGCTTTTCGGCCGTCGCCAGCGCAATCCGAGCATCGCCACGGCAGCGCGAATTTCCGCCCTTACCGCGTGCTCCCGGAAACCATCCGAGTGGCGCCGCACCGCCCCTCCCGCTATGCTCGGGCCGCGAAGTTTCGAAAATGCTTGTCGGTCTGCGTATTTGGGGGATGGGGCACGCAGAAGGGGGCAACGATGCCATTTCCCGGCGGTGAGCGCGAGTGCGGAAGTACTGAACTTGTCAGAGTTGTTGAATGCGGCGGCGAATGAGTCCGGCGAAGACCCTGTTCGCCGACCGAAACCGCCGTACGCGACATTGTCGGTCTGCGTTATCGCGACCGGGGCCCTCCTGGCGGCGGCGGTGTACTACGCACCCGTCGAATTCCGTATTCCACTCGCCGCGGGCGCCACCGCCGCGGCCGTCGCCCTGTGCGCCGCGGTGACGGCAGCGGTCCACTTCCGCGGGCAAGCCCGGCACGCCCGGCGGGATGCCCGCCGCGCCCGCGACGGGCGCGCGTTCGCCGCCGCGGGCGCGCAAGCCGAGGTCACCGCCGCGACCGAGGCGGTCGCCGCATCCGAAGCCCGGGCCGACAGCAGCGAGAACCGCCGCGCCGCGGCCATGGCGGCGTTCGCGGGCGCGGCCGGCCGCATGCAGGCGATGACCACCAGCATGCTCGCGGAGCTGCGCGAGATGGAGCACCGGCACGGCGATCCCACCGTGCTCGCCGATCTGCTGCAACTGGATCACCACACCGCCCAGGCGGGCAGGCTGGCCGACAGCATCGCCGTGCTCAGCGGCGCGCGATCCGGCCGCCGGTGGGCCAAACCGATTGCCATGGAATCGATTCTGCGCGGCGCGATGGGGCGCGTCGCGGGTTATCAACGGGTACGGCTGCGCGCCGTCGCCGACATCGCGATCTCCGGCCACGCCGCGGAAGGCGTCATGCACGCGCTGGCGGAGCTGCTCGACAACGCCTGCAACTTCTCCCCGCCCACCACCGAGGTGCACGTCTACGCCGCCGAGGTCCCTGCGGGCGTCATCATCACCATCGAGGACAGCGGATTGGTCATGAGCGAGTCGGCGCTGCGCCGCGCCGAGGCGGCGGTGGCGGCCACCGGGCCGAACGCACGCGGCGCCGGCGTCGACCTGTCGTCGCTGACCGGGACCCGGCTCGGCCTCGCCGTGGTGGGCAATCTCGCGCGCAAGCACGGGCTCACCGTCTCCTACCGGCCCTCCGCCATCGGCGGCACCGCCGTGGTCGTGGTCATCCCGCGGGATCTCACCACCCGCGCGGAGCGGCCGCAGGCGTCCACCGTCACCGGCACGCTGCCCGTCGTACGCGCCCACAACACCGCGCCGCCGGAGCGCACGCACGCCGATCCGGAGCCCGTGCGATCCGCCTCGGCGCGGCCGTCCACCGCCGAGAACGCGCCAGCCGACGCGAGCCCCGCGCTGCCCAAGCGCCGCCGTGGCAGCACGCTGGCCGCCGTCCATCCCGGCGGGCTCGCCGCACCGGAGCCCGCCGCGCCGACTCCCCCCGCGGCACGCCCCGACTCGCTCGGCGCGTTCCAGCGCGCGGTGAGCGGGCCCGCGACCGGCCGTGCCGCCACCCCTACCCCCGCCCCTTCCGGCTCCGTGGAGAACGAACTATGACGACCTCCGAGACCGCTCGGCTGAGCTGGCTGTTGGAACAGCTGCTCACTCGCACCCCGCGCACCAGGCATGCCTTGCTGCTGTCCAGCGACGGGTTGAAGATCTGCCACACGCCCGAACTCACCGTGGACGGGGCCGACCAGCTCGCCGCCATCGCGGCGGGCATCCAGAGCCTCTCGCACGGTGCGTCGGTGGAGTTCGGCGACGGCCGGGCCGGGGTGCGCCAGTCGATGACGGAGTTCTACGGCGGCATCCTGTTCATCGTCGAAGCCGGGCTCGGCGCGCACATCGCAGTCGTCGCCGCCGAGGACGCGGACGCGGGACTGGTCGGCCACAACATGCGCGAACTGGTGGAGCAGCTGGGTGAGTACTTGGCGGCCGCGCCGCGCTTCCCGGGAGCGGGCGTGTCGTGACCAGGCCAGTCCGCGACGACGACCCCGATCGGCTCTACACGCTGACCGGTGGCCGCAGCATGCCGGACTCCGACACCTTCGATCTGGTCACCCTGGTGGTCAGCGAGTGCGCGCCGACCGCGGGCATGCAGTCCGAGCACGTGGCGATCCTCGATCTGTGCCGCGCCCCGACCGCCGTCGTGGAAATCGCCGCCCAGCTGCGGATTCCGGTCGGCATCGCCACCATCCTGCTGTCGGACCTGCTGCACGCGGGCAAGATCACCGTGCGTCCGCCGCTGGCCGGCCCGCCCGGCTCGCCCTGGCACTCCCTGCCCGACACCACGACGCTGGAGAAGGTGCTCGTTGGACTTCGCAAACTCTGATCCGCGCCCGGCCCGCGCGGACGCGCCCCTGCATCGTGCGACCACGCGGGGACTGAAGATCGTCATCGTCGGCGGTTTCGGCGTGGGCAAGACGACGATGGTCCGGGCGGTCAGCGAGATCCGGCCGCTGGACACCGAGGCGATCATGACCGACGAGGGGCTGGGCATCGACGATCCCAGTGGCGCGCCGGGCAAGTCGACGACGACCGTCGCCTTCGACTTCGGCCGGATCACCATCGATGACGAACACGTGCTCTACCTCTTCGGCGCACCGGGGCAGGAGCGGTTCCGGTTCCTCTGGGACCGGCTGTTCACCGGCGCGCTCGGCGCGATCGTGCTGGTCGACCCGCACCGGATCGCCGACTCCTGGTACGCCGTCGACCGGCTGGAACACCAGAAGACACCGTTCGTCGTCGCCTGCAACGACTTCGGCGGCGGCCACCGCCCCGACGAGGTGCGCGACGCGCTCGACCTGGATCCGCACGTGCCGGTGATCGGCTGCGACGCCCGCTCCCGCGAGTCCGGCAAGGGCGTCCTCATCACCCTCGTCGAGCACCTCTACTCCCTCGCCCCGCCCCCGGCGGCCCGGCGCCCCCTGCTCCCGACTCCGGAGGCCGCGTCATGACCACGCCCGCGCCGAGTTCCACCGACAGCTGCCCCGTTCACGCCGCCCCGGTGACGTTGAGCGGCCCGCGTTTCCATACCGATCCGCACCAGCTCTATCACGAGATGCGCCGCGAGCACGGCCCGGTGGTCGCCGTCGAGTTGCCCGGCGGCGTCCCCGCGTGGCTGGTCATCGGCTACCGGGAAGTGCACCAGGTGACCAGCGATCCCGAATTGTTCCCGCGCGATGTCGGCCGATGGAACCAGTGGCCGAACATCCCGCCGGACTGGCCGCTGCTGCCGATGGTCGGGCAGCCGATGCCATCCATCTATTTCACCGCGGGCGCGGAGCACCGCAGGCACGTGGCGATGGTGGAGCCGGCGCTGGAGGCGGTCGACACCTTCGGATTGCGCCGCGCCTGTGAGGATCTGGCCGACCGCTTGATCGACGCGTTCTGCGGCCGGGGTGAAGCGGAACTGGTCGCCGATTTCGCCGAGCCGCTACCGGTGCTGGCGCTCGCGCGGATCCTCGGTTTCCCCGACGAGGACGGACCTCAGGTGGCGTGGACGATGAAGACCCTCGCCGACGGCGGGTCCGATGCCCAGGCCGCGCATCAGCAGTTCGCGGAGCACATGCAGCGCCTGCTGGCGAGCAAGAAGGCCACGCGGGGCGCCGATCTGGTGTCCTGGATGCTCGCGCATCCCGGTCCGTTCACCGATCAGGAATACGTCCTCGATCTGATGGCGATCACCGCCGCGGGGTATCTGCCCACGGCCGACTGGATCGGGAACTCGGTGCGGCTGATGCTCACCGACGACCGGTTCGCCGCCGCCCTCGGCGGCGGGCGCCACAGCGTCGGCCAGGCGATGAACGAAGTCCTGTGGGAGGACACGCCGACTCAGATCCTCGCCGGGCGCTGGGCCGCCCGCGATACGCGTCTGGGCGACAAGGTGATCCGCGCCGGGGACATGCTGTTGCTCGGCTTGGCCGCGGCCAATGCCGATCCGCATGTGCGCCAGCACGTCTCCGACGGCGCCGAGCCCGCGCACACCGGCAACAGCGCGCATTTCGCGTTCAGCTACGGCGAATACCGCTGCCCCTTTCCCGCGCAGGAGATCGCCGAGGTCATCGCGCGCACCGGCATCGAGGTCCTGCTCGACCGGCTGCCCGACCTCGATCTGGCGGTACCCGCCCGGAATCTGGTCCGGCGACCGTCGGCCTTCCTGCGCGGCATGACATCCCTGCCCGTCCGCTTCACACCCGTTCGCGCCGTCGGAGGTACCCCGTGAGCACCGAATGCCCGCACGCAGCCACCCTTGTCATCGATCCGATGGTCGGCGACCTGGGCGCGGAGACCAGCCGGCTACGCGCCGAAGGCCCGCTCGCCCGGATCGAACTGCTCGGCGTGCCCGCCTGGACCGTCACCCAGCACACGCTCGCCAGGCAGCTGCTCGTCGACACCAGGCTGGTCAAGGACATCAACGCGTGGTCGCTGTGGCAGTCCGGCGCGGTGACCAGGCAGTGGCCGCTGATCGGCATGATCGACGCGGGCCGCTCCATGTTCACCGTCGACGGCGCCGAGCACCGCAGGCTGCGGATCAAGACCACCCAGGCGCTGACCAAGCGCAGGCTCGACGCGCTGCGGCCGACGATCGAGCGGATGACCGCCGAACTGCTGGACGATCTCGCCGAGGCCGGCCGCGAGGGCGCGGTGGCCGACCTCAAGACGGTGTTCGCCTATCCGCTGCCCATGCGGGTCATCAGCGAGCTGATGGGCGTGGACCGTGCCGATCATCCGATGCTGCTCGACCGGTACAAAGCGTTCTTCTCCCTGCTGACCCCGCAGGAGGAGCGACTGCGGGTGATCGACGAGCTGGACCTCTATTTCACCGACCTGGTGCGCAAGCGGACCGCCGACCCGGCCGACGACCTGACCAGCGCTTTCATCGTCGGCGGCGACGGCACCGAGGCGCTGACCGAAGAAGAGGTGGTGGGCAACCTGAAGGCACTGGTGGCCGCCGGGCACGAGACCACCATCGGCCTCATCCTCAACGCCGTGCGCGCCCTGCTGGGGCGGCCGGAACAGCTGAACGCCATCCGCGCCGGTGATCTCACCTGGGAGGCCGCGGTGGAGGAGACCCTGCGCTGGGACAGCCCGGTGACGCACCTGCTGATGCGTTTCGCCACCGAGGACATCGCCGTGGGCGACACCGTCATCGCGCAGGGCGAGGGCGTGGTCATGTCCTACCGTGCGATCGGCCGGGATTTCGCCGTGCACGGTCCGGACGCCGACGACTTCGACGCCTCCCGAGCGACCGCCAACCGCCATTTGGCTTTCGGATACGGTCCGCACATCTGCCCCGGCGCGGCCCTTGCCCGCCTGGAAGCAGGGATCGCGCTGCCTGCCTTGTTCGCCCGCTTCCCCGGCCTGCGCTTCGCCGTGCCGGTCGAACAGATCCGCAATCTCCCCGTGCTCACCCAGAACGACCTCGAAGCGTTCCCGGTGTACCTCGGGAACTGATCCGAAGCGCCGGTTGTTGCCGTGCCTATGACCGGCGAAACTACGGCGGCGCCGCACCGGCGCGCCCAGCTCCGTGACTTCCTCCGCACCCGCAGAGCACGGCTCACCCCGCACGACGTCGGTCTGGCGGCGGTGGGCCGGCGGCGGACACCCGGCCTGCGCCGCGAGGAGGTCGCGATACTCGCCGGGGTGGGCGTGTCCTGGTACACGTGGCTGGAGCAGGGACGCGATATCACCGTGTCGGCGGAGGTCCTCGACGCGGTCGGTGCTGCACTGCGCCTTTCCGGACCGGAACGGTCGCACCTGTATCTGCTCGCCGGTCTCAATCCGCCGCCGCCCGGCCCGTCCCGCGACACCGAGGTCACCCCTGAGCTGCACCGGCTGCTCGACGCGTGGGGATCGCGCCCGGCGGTACTGCGTGACCGCTACTGGAATCTGCTCGCGGTCAACGACGCGGCACGAACTGTCTTCGGATTCACCGACGCCGACCACAACTGCCTGATCAGCTTTTTCACCAACGCCGGGTATCGAGCCATGCACGTGGCGTGGACCGCGATCGCGCCCGCGGTCGTGGCCGCCTTCCGCGCCGACGCGGCGCACGCCCCCGGCGATCCCGAGTTCGCCAGGGTGGTAGGCGAACTCACCGCCGCGAGCCCCGAGTTCGCCCGGCTGTGGGCCCGCCACGACGTGGACGCCGCCGTCCAAGCCGTGAAGGCGGTGCGCCATCCCGAAGCCGGTGACCTGCTGTTCGACACGACCACCCTCGCGGTGGCCGACCATCCGGACTGGTTCCTGGTGCTCTACAACCCGCAACCCGGCACCCCCAAGCGGGTCGACGGGCTGATGCGCAGCCGACTCGCCCCGGCGTGACCGCAACCTGGTGGTGCCACACCTAGGTCAACTGGACACTGTTCGCTCCCGGGACGCTTCGGCACGCTGATTCCCATGACGCACAACATCTCCCGATTCGACGGCAAGGTCGCGCTCATCACCGGCGGCTCGAGCGGCATGGGACTGGCCACCGCACGACGGCTGCTCGCCGAAGGCGCGCAGGTGGTCATCACCGGCCGGGACCGGACCCGGCTGGACGCCGCGGGCCGCGCATTGCACGGCGGCGACCGCGTGCTCGCGATCCGAGCCGACGCGGCGCGTCTGGCCGACCTCGACGCGCTCACCGCCGCCATCCGCGACCGGCACGGCCGCCTCGATGTCGTGTTCGCCAACGCGGGGGTCGCGTCCTTCCAGCCGAACGCCGAGATCAGTGAGGACGAGTTCGACCGCGTCGTGGACACGAACTTCAAAGGCGTGTTCTTCACCGTCCAGAAAGCCCTGCCGCTGCTGTCCGCGCACGCCGCGGTCGTCATCAACGCGTCGTGGACGCTGCACCGCGGCCTGCCCGGCGCCTCGCTGTACGCGGCAACCAAGGCGGCCGTGCACAACCTGGCCCGCACCCTCGCGGCGGAGCTGGGACCCAGCGGAATCCGGGTCAATTCCGTGAGCCCCGGGTACATCGAGACTCCGATGTTCCACGACAACGTCAGCCCCGACGCGCACACCGCCGTGCTGGCCGAAGTGGCGAGCCGCCGGTTGGGTACCGCCGAGGACGTGGCCGACGCCGTGGCATTCCTCGCGTCCGCCGAGGCGTCCTACGTCAACGGCCAGGATCTGATCATCGACGGCGGTCTCGTCGCGGCCGTATCCCGCGAGCTGATCTGACCGGCTCGCGGATCCTCACGTGCGCGAACCGTTCTCGCGCCGCACGGATTCGATGATGGCGTCTCGGATGGGCCGCCATCGCAGATCGAGCTCGGCCAGGGTCCGGGAATCGTCGGTCGGTGTGGCGGTGGTGAGCAACCACGCGGCCTCGTAGCCGAGCCCGGCGCTGATCGGCAGGAAGCGGGCGGCGGCGTCGGTGAGCCGCCCGAGTCCCAGCAGCGCGGCCTTCGGCACCGGGACCCGCCGGATCCGCTGTCCGGCAGCGCTTTCCAGGATGTCCACGATCTCGTCGAACGCCACCAGGTGACCGCCGCACAGATAGCGTCGCGGTCCGAGACCGGGACGCATGACGGCGGCGTGCACGGCGGCCACGTCCCGGACGTCGATCATCTGCATCCCGCCGCGAATCCGCGGCGCGATCCGGGCCCGCAGAATCGCGCCCCAGCCGTCGGAGGTGATCCCGGCCTGCGCGCCGAGGCCAGGGCCGACGACGCTGGAAGGGTAGGTGATGACGATCGGCGCCCCCGCGGCCTGCAACGCCCGCGCGATCCGATCGGCGGCCGACTTGGTGCGGCCGTAGGCGCTGCGGCCGGGGGCGGTCGGGCTGTCGGGCGTGATGACCGGATCGGGGCTGGGGAAAAGCGCGCTGTAGCTGGCGACGTGGACGATCGGGTCCAGTCCGAGCGCTGTCGCGCGGGCCAGCACGGTGGCCGTCGCGTCGGCGTTGACCTCCCACATCAACTGCTCGCGCCGGTTGTCGGTGCCGACCACGCCCGCCGCGTGCAGGACGGCGTCGCATCCGTCGAGCAAAGCCTCGACCACCTTCGGATCCCGGATGTCGCCCGGCAGCACCGAAAGCGCTTCGGGCCCGGCATCGAACATGCCGACCGCCGCCGGGACCGATTCGCTCGGATGGACCAGCAGGACGACGCTGTGCCCCGCGCGCAGCAGTGCGGAAACGGTATGCGCACCCAGGTAGCCGGTACCGCCGGTGACCGCGATTCGCATCCGGCTAACCCTTGTCGTTTCCGGTCGACCGCTCCCGCGTTTCCGTTCCCCGCGCCGCCGTCCACGGTCGACCGTTTCGTCCGCCCATCTCATTCCTCCGTCACCCTGAACTCACCTGTCCGGGCCGCCCACGGGGCGCCTTGGGCGCGCCGCGACAATTGCCCGGGGCATCGGCATAAATTCGATGCCAGTGGCATCGTAATAGAAGGCGGGAAGCGGCATGGGCGAAACGGCACAGGACCCGCGGTCGGGGCCCCGGAGCGTCGGCCGGCCTCGGGACGAGTCGGTCGAGCAGCGCGTGCTGGCGACCGTCCGGGAGATGCTGACCGAAGTCGGATGGGACGAGTTGAGCGTCCGGGCGGTGGCGGCACGCGCCGGAGTCGGCCGGGCTTCCATCGGTCGCCGCTGGCAGTCGAAGGCGGAGTTGGTGCTGCACGCCGTTCTCGGTGAGACACCCGACCTGGGCCCGTTCGAGGGCACCGACCAGTACGGGTGGATCGAGTGGGTGCTGCGCGGCAGCCGGGAGTTATTCGCGCGCGCCGATGTTCGCGCCGCCGTCCCGGGGCTGTTGACCGCGCTCGATCACGACCCGCACTTGCGCCACCGGCTGTGGGCCGGGTTCAGTACACCGGCGGCTGCGCTCTTCGCCGCGGGAGACCCAGCCGGACGCCGTGGCGGGACCGCCCGGCCGGGTGCCACCGAACCCCGCGGGCAGGCCGAACTCGACGCCAGGGCCGTCATCGCACTGGCGGCGGGGGCGGCGCTGTTCCTGGAGTTCGTCGCAGACGGGGACGACACCGCGCTGATCCACCGGCGCATCGGCGAATTGCTGCACCGCGCCGTCCTCGAGCGCTGAGCCGGCGGATCCGCGCGAAATCCGGTTGGCGTCCCGTCCGGGCCGCTCAGTACAGTGGGCCGGTGATTCGCACGTCCGCGCTCGCCCATATCCGGGATCGCCGTCTGCTGCAGGCGCGCTCGGCAGGCAAAGACGTCTTCTACATGGCCGGCGGCAAGATCGACCCCGGCGAAACGCCCGAGGCGGCACTGCACCGCGAAGTGCGCGAGGAACTCGGTGTCGGCGTCGTCTCCTGCGACGAACTCGGGGTATTCCACGCGGAGGCGTACGGCCACTCCCCCGGCACCCGCCTGCACATGACCTGCTTCACCGCGGAACTCGACGGCGACCCGCGCCCCACCAGCGAGATCGCCGAACTGCGCTACTTCACCGTGAGCGAGTACGCCGCCATGGACCACGTGGCGCCGGGCTCGATGCTGGTCTTCCGCAAGCTCCACGAACTCGGCGTGGTCGACTGGTAACCTCGCGAACTCCGCCCGAGGCAGTGTCCTTGCAGCCTGCCGCCGGGGTGCTCGTGGTGAACGCCGGTGACGCCGGACGGCTGCGTTCATGACGCAGAACGGACGGCTTGTGGCGGAACCGGATTGGGGTTCGGAGCCGCGGCGGGCGATGCCGGCGTCAGATCACCCTTCGCTCCCACTCCGCACGGTGTCCGGAGCACGACGGGCATGCTCGGCCACCCAGACGCCGACGCCGATCGCCCCGGCGACCGGCCACGACACCAGCCCGGTGACCGCCGCCGCCCCGAGCCCGCCGAAATAGAGCAACGACTCCCGATCCGGTACCCGATTGCGCACCGCCATGGTCGCCGACGAGACTCCGGTCGCCACGGTGCGCGGCCCGGGCGGAAGCGGAATGCGGGCCATCCGCATGCCGACCGTGGGAACCGGCACGCGCAACCTGGCGCGCGCCGTGGGTGCGGGGCGCGACCCGGACTTCGATTCGGCCTTCGATTCGGTCTCGGTGCCGGGCACCGGCGGTGCCGTCTCCCGCGCCTCGGAGCCGGATGCGCGGACCTTCTCGGTTGCTGTCTTGGACATGACCGCTCCTTCCTTCGTCCTGCACCTCGTCACTGTGTATGTGATCCAGCCAAGCCGTGCTCGCCCCTCGTCGCAACCCCCGGGCGTTCGCCGGGGCCGCTCGACCGCGCGCAGGGCGCGCCGCAGTCGAACGGATGTCGCCGGCGGCTTCGAATCGACGCGACGAACCAGAATGGCCAACAGATTGCTGGCCATCACGATACCCGCGTGGATTCGAAGGATTCGGAGTTCTACCGCCCGTAAAACGGCCTTTCTGACCAATTCCGGTTTCACCCCCTTGTGTCGCTGGTAATTTGCTGGCGGTACATCAACCCAGCCGGCTGATCGACGAATGCGGCGAACTACCCTTGGAGGTCAACGGTCGTGACTCGTCCACTTCTTCGTATCCTGGGCAGCGGGTGCATGGGTTCGGTCCGTGTCCTCGGTGCGGTCGGCGGCATGGCGGTCACCCTGCTGCTGTCGACGACGGCAACCGCGGAGCCGATCTATCCGCTGCCCGATCCGGACCCGTTCTACGCCGCGCCGGCCGATCTGGCGGCGCACCGACCAGGCGACGTGCTCGCGGTGCGGCCCTTGCCGCCGCTGGCTTCCTTCCCGGGCGCCGCCGTCCGGCTGGTCGAGTTCCGTTCCACCAATTCGCACGGCGCGCCGATCGCGGCCACCACCACGATCGTCACCCCCGCCTTCCAGCGGCCCGGCATGCCACTGTTGTCGTACCAGCACTTCATCAATTCGCTCGGTACCGGCTGCGCGGTATCGCACCTGCTCTACGAGAACGATCTGAATCTCTCGGCGACGACGCCGATGTTGGGTGTGATGCTCCAAGAAGGCTGGAGTCTGGCGCTGCCGGACCACCTCGGACCGCAGTTCGCCCTTGGAGCGGGACGTTTGGGCGGCCAGATCACGCTGGACGGGATCCGGGCGGCGAAACAACTACCCGAACTCGGTGTTCAGCAGAGCCCGGTGGCGCTGGCCGGGTACTCCGGCGGCGGTCTCGCCACGGCCTGGGCGGCCGCGCTGCAGCCCTCCTACGCCCCTGACGTGCGGCTGGTGGGCGCGGCATTCGGTGGCGCGCCGATGAACCTGAAGGCGATGGCGGACGGGCTGGGTTTGAATCCGCACCCGGCCTTCGGCTTGGCGATGGCGGCGGCCATCGGTTTGGAGCGGGAATATCCGGACCAGGTGCGGATCAGCTCGAATCTCAACGCGCGCGGCCGCGCGCTGCGTGACGCCATGGCCAACAGCTGCACCAACGAGATCCTCACCATCGGCGCCGGTGGCAGCGCGCGCGAGATGACCGACAGCACCTCGGTCTTCGACATGCCCGAGGCATGGTCGGTGGTGGAGGAGAACAGCGTCGAGCTC
The DNA here is from genome assembly GCF_040630775.1 of Nocardia sp. NPDC005745. Taxonomy (NCBI): domain Bacteria; kingdom Bacillati; phylum Actinomycetota; class Actinomycetes; order Mycobacteriales; family Nocardiaceae; genus Nocardia; species Nocardia sp. NPDC005745. The sequence goes on along the minus strand of NZ_JBEXYF010000004.1, from coordinate 81,624 downwards.
TACAACGGCGCCCCGGAAACTCCGATCTTCGAGTGGCATTCGCCGAGCGACCCACTGATTCCGATCGACGCCATCGACAACACCGGCCACCGTTGGTGCGCGGCCGGGGTGCGGTGGCAGATGGTGCACGTGCCCGCCTTCGACCATCTGTCCGCGGCGGTCTCCGGCGCCCCTGCGGTGCTGGCCTGGCTCGAAGGCCGGGTTCGCGGAGAGCCCGCGCCGTCCAATTGCTGATGAACCGAGCCCCCGGGCGGCTCTCGGCCGAGACGAGCCCTCGGGGCCGATCCAGCAGGCGGACGGCCCGGACCGGATTGCGTCCGGACATGCGGGGTAAACCGCAATCACAGGAGGTGATCACATGCCGAAGGCTTGGTCGGACAAGCAGGAACGCCAATACGAGCACATCAAGGACTCCGCGAAAACCCGCGGCGCGAGCACCGATCGCGCGAAGGAGATCGCCGCTCGTACGGTCAACAAGAACCGCGCCCAGTCCGGGCAGTCCAAGACCGCGAGCAAGACGTCGACCGACGACAAGTCGCCGCAACAGCGCGGCGGACAGCGTTCGCACAGCGGCGCACAAGGGCCGACGCGCGACCAGCTGTACAACGAGGCCAAGAAACGCAATGTCGAAGGCCGCTCGAAGATGACGAAGAAGGAGCTGGCGCACGCGCTCGGACGGGACTGAGCGGGCGCGCCGCTCGACGACGAAGAAGCGAGAGGAGTGGAGATGGCCGAGCAGCAGGAAACGGGCACCGTTACCGGCACCAGGGACAAGGATTACAACCTGATCTGGTTCGTCGAAGCGTCCCTGGAGAATGCTCTGCGTCTGGATACGTTCATCCGGGACGCGGAACGCGACGGAGACAGCGAGCTGGTGGAATTCTTCCGCAAGGCGCAGGCCGACAGCCGTAAAGGCGGGCGGATGGGTAAAGAGCTTCTGTCCCAGCGCCTCGCCAAATCCGATATCTGAGCTTTTCCCGACGACAGGCGGGGAGGGCGGCCGCGCGGCCGCCCTCCCCGCCTGCTTCCATCTTTATCCAGCTGGAACGGATGGCCGGGTGTCGTCGCCCGGAGGCTGGGTACATCGCTCTCGAATCTCGCCGCCGAGCCGAGGAGCAGATATGCGCGTAGTCGTGGTCGGTGCCACCGGAAACGTGGGGACGAGCTTGCTGGAGACCCTGACGGCCGAAGCGGGGGTCGGTTCGATCGTGGGAATCGCGCGACGTGTCCCGAGCAAGTCCTGGGATGGCGTCGAATGGGTCCAGGCGGACGTGCGAACCGACGACCTGGAATCCCATTTCCACGGCGCCGACGCGGTGGTGCATTTGGCATGGCTGTTCCAGCCCAGCCATCAGCCCATGGTCACTTGGCGCGCGAATGTGGGCGGCACGGAGCGCGTACTGCGTGCTGTGGCCGCCGCGCAGGTCCCGGCTTTCATATACGCCTCGTCGGTCGGCGCCTACTCCCCGTGCCACGACGACGAGCCGGTGCCGGAGAGCTGGCCGACCGATGGCTGGCCGCCTGCCGCGTACACCCGCGAGAAGGCCTATGTCGAACGGCTGCTGGATCGGTTCGAGGCCGAGAATCCGGACCGCCGCGTGGTCCGGATGCGCCCGGGGTTCATCTTCCGCCGGGAGACCGCCAGCCAGCAGCGGCGCTTGTTCGCCGGGCCGCTGCTACCGAATCGCCTGATCCGGCCGGGCCTCCCGCCGATCTTGCCGCTTCCGCGTGGCCTGCGCTTCCAAGCGGTACACAGTGACGACGTGGGTCGCGCCTACGCCCTCGCTCTCGCGACCGACGCCCGCGGACCGTTCAATCTGGCCGCGGAACCGGTGATCGACCGCGACCGGCTGGCCGAGTTGTTCGGCGCCCGGGTGGTGTCCGTGCCGCCCGGACTCGTCCGCGCCGCGCTCGCCATGGGGTGGCACGCGCGGACCCTGCCCGCGGCGCCGGACCTGTTCGACGCGGTGATGCGCCTGCCGATCCTGGATACCGGCCGCGCGCGGGCGGAGCTGGGCTGGACGCCGCGGTTCACCGCCGTGGACGCCCTCCGGCATCTGCTCTCCGGTTTGCGCGCCGGTGCGGGGGAAGACACCCCACCTCTGGCTCGCGACGCGGGCGGGGCTTGGCGCTGGCGGGAATTCGCGTCCGGAGTGGGTGGCCGAGAGCTGGGTGTCGGCTAGCTCGCCTGCCGCTCCGCGCCGCCGCAGCGGTCGCCGTACCGGTGTCGGTTCCTGGCGCGCCGATGATCGAGTCGTTCGACGGCCCGAGTCGACGTCACCACGACCGGAGGGGCCGACCCGTGCATCGGGGTCGACCCCTCCGGCCTTCGGATGCCGCCACCTGCGCAGTGCTACTGCCTCAGACTCGGGCACATGCGGGCGCCGGCGTCAGCTGTAGATGAAGAACACGCCGCCGGCGATACCGCCCGGACCGGTGACCGTGACCGGCGCCGGACCGAAGCCCACCGGGGTGATCGCGGTGATCTGCGTGTCGGAATTCACCGTGAACGACACTGCCGGAAGGAAACCGAAGAACACGCCGGTGGCGCCGGTGAATCCGGTGCCGGTGATCGTGACCGCGGTACCGCCGGTCACCGGCCCGGTATTCGGTGTGACCGAAATCAGCGTCGGCACCGAAACATACGTGTACGGCACCCCCGGACTTGTACCGACCGGAGTGGTGACGGTGACGGGCACGGTACCCGTTCCCGGCGGAGCGATCGCGATGATCAGCGTGCTGGAAATCCCGAAGAAGAACGTGGCCGGGGTGGCACCGAACTTGACCGAAGTAACTCCGGTGAAGCCGGTTCCGACGATCAAAACCACGGTCCCACCGGTCGACGGCCCGGAATTCGGAATGACCGAGGCCACCACAGGAGGCTGCACGACGTAGGTGTAAGGAAAGCCATTGCTGGTTCCGCCCGCATTGGCAACGGTGACCTGTACGGTGCCTGCGCCGGGCGGAGCGATCGCCGTGATCTGCGTATCGGAATCCAGTGTGAAAGTTGTTGCGGTCCCGCCGAATCGCACCGTGGTCGGACCGGTGAATCCGGTTCCGGTGATAACCACGCTGTTACCCCCCGAAGTCGGGCCCGTGGTCGGCGATACCGAAGTGATAGTAGGCATGGCATTGCCCCTTTTCAGAGTTGATTACCTGCACCGGGGGTGCTCGACCTTTTGGTTGCCCGGCTGTAACCATTAAGGCCCTGAAAGGCGCACTGCGGCAATGCATATTGCGATCCGTTTTCGTCTGTTTTTGTCCGATTTCGTCTGGTTTATGGTCCGTTGCGCTCCCCACTCTCGGGGAGCGCATGGCTCGAGTCATCCGATAGCGTGCATCTGCCGGTCGGACAGACCGCTTCGGCGTACGCGACCAGGAGGTGGCTCTCTCGGCCTCCGACATTGGTTCCGGTCCGCGAGTCGCTACAACGGGATCTGTTGTGCTGCAGCATGTTTCGTAGCGGTCGTCAAGTCGTCTCCAGCGGTGGGAACTGGCGCGTCGCGGGCTCCGGTCGAGCCTCTGCCACCGCGGGTTCGCTCCCCGCTCGCGAGGCGGCACCGCCCGGCCGACCGCGGTGAGTCCAGCCCGAAGATCCACGTACTGTCCGCGGAAAAGGCTCATCCGGCATTCCCACCGTTGGAGTCAGTCGCTACGGTAGCGATGAGACACTCTCACGGTGACCGAGAAACTCGCCACCGAGATGCCCGTCAGCACATACGATTACGACGAGCAATTGCCACGGCTTCCCATCCCGACATTGGAGGAAACGTGCGAGCGATTTCTCGAGAGGTGCTCGCCGTTGCTGACCGACGAGGAACTCGCTGCCACGAAACGGGCCGTGGAGCAGTTCCTCGCGCCGGACGGTCCGGCGCGGACTCGGCAAAGCGAGATCGAGCGATTCGATCGGACACCCGGCGTCCATAGCTGGCTCGACGCATTCTGGAACTCTCGCCATCTCGGCTATCGGGACAGTATCGCGTACAACGCGAATTCCTTCTTCCTGTTAGCGGACTCGGAGCATGGGCAACTCGAACGTGCCGCCGAACTGATCTTCCGCACCGCCGCGTACAAATTCGAACTCGACGCCGAGATGGTAGCGCCTGTGATGCTGCGCGGCCGTCCACTGTCCATGCATCAGAACAGGCGCCTGTTCTCCACCACCAGGATCCCCGGCATCGAGTGCGACACCGTGCGCTCCGCCTACAGTGCCGTCGAGCCCGGTCCGTCGACGGCCCGGCACATCGTCGTCTTCTTCCGAAGTCATGCGTTCCGAATGGACGTCGTCGCGGCGGACGGCGCCCCGCATTCCATCGAGGACCTGATCGCCGGGTTGGACGCGATCAGAAGAACCGATCCGGCCGGGGAGGCGTCGCCGGGTGCGCTGACAACTGGACCACGCGCCACTTGGGCGAGGGCTCGCCAGGCCCTCATGGAAGATCCCGACAACGTCGCCGCGTTCGAGACGATCGAAACGGCGCTGTTCTGCCTCGCGCTCGACGACTTCGCGCCCCGAGACGAACTCGCTGCCTGTAATCAGCTCATGCACGGCGACGGCGGGAACCGCTGGTACGACAAAGCGTTGACATTCATCGTGTTCGCCGATGGTCGCGCGGGCATCAACATCGAGGAGTCCGGCCTGGACGGAACCACCGTGGCCGGCTTGTGCGACGCGGTTCTGGCGAGTGCGACAGCCATCTCGGCGGACAAGCCGGGACGGGTGCCCGCGATTTCACCGGTCGAATTCCGTCTCGACGAGGCTATCCGGCAGGCGGTTCGGCAAGCCTCAGCCGACTTCGCCGAGCAAGCGGGCGCGACCGCCACGGAGGTCGTCACGCTCGACGGCTTCGGCTCGGACACCGCCAAACGGCTCGGAATATCACCGGATGCGTTGGTACAGATGGCTTACCAACTCGCTCATCAGCGGTCCAGGGGATTGCTGGGCACCACCTATGAATCCGTTGCCGTGCGGCATTACCGCCACGGCCGCACAGAAGCCCTCCGCGTGGTCACCCCCGAAGTCGTTCGCTTCGTCGCGTTGATGAACGACGAGACGGCCACGGCCACCGCTCGGGCCGAAGCGCTGCGCACCGCCGCGGCGGTACACGTCGCTCACACCAGAGACTGCCAGGCGGGGCGTGCTCCCGAACGGCACCTCGCGGAGCTACTGCGAATCCAGCGACACCACGGCGGTGAGCCGCTGGCGCTGCACGAATCTCCCGGTTGGCGAATTCTGCGCGACGACTATCTCAGCACGAGTGCCGTGTCATCGGTCAATGTTCGATTCTTCGGTTTCGGGCCGACAGCCGACCGATGCATCGGGATCGGCTACCTCGTGCAGCCCGGCGGTGTCAACATCCACCTCAGCGCAGCCCAGGGCATCGCACAGTCCTTGCGCGGATTCGCGCACGCTGTCTCTGTCGCCATCCCGGAGTTGTGCGATCTGCTCGAGACGACATCCGTCGCCTAGCATTGCGTGTCGATGAATGACTTGTCGAATATGGCAGTTCTCGCACGACAATCGAAGACATGGTGCGCGTAGGTCACGAAGGCATGGTGGCGAACAAGGGAAGAGAGTTCGCCTGAGCGAAACCGCGCCGATCACCTCCAGGAGCAGGATTCCCGCCCCGAGAGGTGAGTGGGGGTGAAAGCCTACCGAGAGCTTCTGGCAAATCGAACAGTATGCAATATGATTTTGCTCAGTCTGCTGTTCCGGACTGTTCTCAACTCCCAATCGCTGCTGCTGGTCATGCATGTGCGGCACACGTTGGACCTCTCCTACGGCGCTGCGGGCCTCTTGAGCACCGTGGTCTACCTGTGCATGGCGGGCACCGAGCTACAACGCGGCCCGCGGCTGGATCGCTCGGGCCTGCGGCCCACACTGGCGCCGGCGATCGTGGTGAACGGGATCTGTTGGCTGGTCGCACCATTCGCGCCGTTTCCGCTGTTGCTGCTGCTCGCGGCGTTGGCGGCGTGGTTCGAGATACCGATCATCAATGTCGCGAAACAGGCCATTACGGTCGCCACGACCGAACGCGAGCGGCGACCGGCGCTCGCCGCGTACGAGGTGACCGCGGATATCTCGCTACTGGTCGGGCCGCCGCTGGGTGTCGCGGCGATGAGTATCTGGGACACGGGGGTAGTGCTGCTCGTGGTCCGATTGGTGGCCGTGGGTTGCGGGGTCGTGTTGTTGCGACAGAATCCACCGCTGCGAACAGGTCCGAGCCGAGTGTCACGGCGTACCCCACAGCGATTCTGGTTGCAGATCGGGTTCGTGGCGCCGAATGTCGGATACGCCGCGGCCGCCGCCGTCCTGTGCGCGGAGGAACTGAGTGTCATCACGGCCATGCACGATTTCCACGCCAAGAAGTCGATCGGGCTGGTACTGGCCATCGGCGCGGCCGGAGCGGTGGTCGGTGGGTACGGTTACGGCGCGATCTCCAGAACCATCTCGCCGTATGTCCTGCTGGTGGGCCTCGGAATCGGTGTGGTGCCTTGCGCCCTGGCAACCGGGCCGGTTTCGCTGGCCATAGCCGTTTTCATCGTCGGTGTGCTGGCCGGTGCCGTGTTCCCGGCCAGCACCGATCGGATGAATGCCGTTGTCTCCCAGGATGCACTCGGTGAAGCCCTCGGCTTTCATTTCAGCCTGATGTGGGTGGGCGTGGCCATGGGAAGCATTCTGGCGAGCCAGTCCGTCGACTTCGCCGGTTCGTCAGGCGGCTTCCTCTCCGCGACCGCGATCGGTATCGGTGCGGGAATCGGGCTGGGCAGGATCGCGGCGCGTGCCGCGCCCACGCCCGGGGCGCCCGACGAAGTGAGTCGAGAACTCATCGTCACCACGACAAGGCGGATAGTGGACGCCGTCCTCGGCGACGATCTCTATGGCTCCCTCGACGCCCGGCCCGACGGAAATGACACCTCCGAGAAGAATGCGGACCCTCCCGTTCCCGGAGACCGAAACCGATCGGAGATCGCGGCCGTACCATCCATGGATTCCGAAGCCGTCGACGCCGTCCCGACCGGGCAACGCTTCCCGACACCTTGGACCGAAACTCCGTCGCCGCACGAGCGAAATGAATCGCCATGGAGCGGGCGCCCGGTTTAACTCCGGGCCTTGCCAACTGCCGGCTGTCCGAATTTCTCCTTCAGCCGAGTGAGCATCCGATACGGCCACAAAACTACACGCCCCCGCATGCAACTACCATCTCGAAGGTTTATCAACCGTGACATCTATTCGTACGCACTGTTCGAATCTTCCGAACCCGCTCGGGCACACTACCAGCACTACATATGAGCGGCGCAGTCTCGATCGAGCCGTGAATCTTTCGGATGCCCATTGCCGCCAACCGCTGACGGCCTCACAGAACGACATCGTCGAGCGGTTCCCAGAGCTGTTCCACGAGGCGCGCGAGCAATCGCAATCCGATCTGGAAGAAACGTTCCTCGCCGCTTTCCTGCGTCTGGCCGGCGAGCCGATGCACGGAGATGTGTCCAGATATATGCTGTCGTATTCCGCTTCATCCGCGATAACGATGGTGGTAAGTCATTGCGCTCGCGCGGGCAAGCGAGTCGCCCTGATCGAGCCGGTCTTCGACAATATTTCATCGATCTTGCGCCGAGAGGATGTCGAGCTCGTACCGCTACAGGAACAAGATTGCACCGTCGAACGCCTGCCCGCGGCGATAGCCCGGCTCGAACCTGCGGTGATCTGGTTGGTCTCCCCCAACAATCCCACCGGTTGGACGCTGCCGGAAGCGGAGTTCAGAGCGTTGGTCCAGTGTTGCGCCGACCGTCGTTGCACCCTGGTCCTCGACGCCTCCTTCCGCTTCTTCTCGCCTCAACCCATCGGTTGGTCGCAGTACGAGATCCTGGAGGAATCGGGAGTCTCTTATATCGTGCTCGAAGACACGGGCAAGACCTGGCCGACCAGTGAGATCAAAGTCGGATTGACGGTATGCAGTCCGGATATGTACAAAGACATGTACCGGCTGCACGACGACCTGTTGCAGAGCGTCTCACCTTTCCATCTCCGGGTGCTGACAGAATTCATCGAGGACAGCTGCAAGAATGGCGTCGAGCGAACCATCTTTCCTTCCGTACTCCAGAACCGGGATATCCTCCGGTCGATTCTTCCGGACGGTGAATTGGAATTCCTCACCGATTTGCGGTCGCCTGTGTCGGTGGACTGGCTGCGCCTGCGGGAGGGATGCGATTGCGAGCGCTTCGTCCACGAGGCGATTCGGGAGGGAGTCCACGTTCTACCCGGGACGAACTTCTTCTGGAATCAGCCGGAGCGTGGGCGAGAGTTCGTCCGGGTCGCCTTGGCCCGCGACCCGCGGCTGGTGCTGGAGGGCGCGCGGCTGCTGCGAGACACCGCAATTCGGCTCACCCCGAAAGAAGCGTGACGATGAGCGCTCGATCGAGCCGCTATCGCACCTTGCTGACCGGGGCCGACCCGACACCGGCCGATATCGAATGGCTGCGTCGGCGGAATATCGAAGTCGATGTTCGTCGCTACGACCTGCCCGAAGCCGAATTGGCGCGCGCGCTGGCCGGCAAGGACGCATACATTCTCGGTGGTGTGGAGCGTGCGACCGCCGCAGCGTTGTCCTCTGCCGACGACCTCGAAGTCATAGCGTTCATGGGTGTCGGGTATCAGCCATACGTCGATATCGCGGCAGCGACCGCGGCGGGAATCGCGGTGACCAACGCGCCGGGAGCCAACGCACGTGCGGTCGCGGAGTTCACGATCGGTCTCATGCTCGACGCGTGGCGCCGGATCACGGACCTGGCGAGGGAAACGAAGGCCGGTCGATGGCCCGAGAGCAAGGGACGCAACCTTCATGCGAAGACGCTCGGCATCGTCGGAATGGGGACCATCGGCGCTATCGTCGCCCGGATGGCGGCCGATGGGTTCGGGATGCGCGTGGTCTACGTGAGCCGAACAGCGAAGCCGGAACTGGAACAGCACATCCCCGCTCGCCGGGTCGAGCTGGCCGAACTGCTCGCCGAGTCCGATGTCATCAGTCTCCATGCTTCATACGGCCCGCAGACGGCCCGGATGATCGGTGAAGCGCAACTGGCTGCCGTCAAGCCCGGTGCGATTCTGCTCAACACTTCCGAAGCGGAACTCGTGGATCCAGCGCCGTTGCGGGCCGCGCTGCTCGACGGCCGCCTCGCGGCCGCTGCCATGGACGGCTATTACATCGTGCCCGCGCCTTCCGCGAAAGACGATCCCCTCGGGTTGATGGCACTGGGCGACAACAGGTTTCTCGTCACGCCGCACGCTGCGGGCGCTACCGAGGAGTCCTTCCGTGCGATGCTCACGGCTAATGTCGAGTCCATCGGGAATATTCTCGAGACTGGAGAAGACCCGCGAGTCGTCAACCCCGGCTTCCGTGATCACGCCCGGTGGTCGCCTGCGCGCCGCAGCCCCTCGCGTCGATGATGTCAGTTCGCACCGGATTCGCCGCGAGGGACTCGGATGATGGCGTGCTGTTGATCTGCTATTCGCCCACCCCGTTCAGCATCTGCTCGATGCGGGCGCGCAACGACCGGCCGGCCGCGTGCAAGGGTTCGGTCGAGCGAAGGGTGCGGCTGAGCACGAAAGCGCCCTCGAGCGCCGCGAGGACGGCGAGGATGAGCTCGCGGGCGTCCGGTGCGGGCAAGCCGCGGCGGACGAAGTAGTCGGCGCCCTCGTCGATCCAAGAGATGATGACCTCGGCGGCGACTTCGCGCAGCCCGGGTTCGCTGTCGGCGACCTCACCCGCGACGGTGCCGACCGGGCACATGTTCATCCAGCCGGTCTGTTCGATCTGCTCGGCCGCCGACGCGAACGCGGCGGGGATCGCCTCGCGCAGGTCGTCGTCGGCGTCGAACAGCAGAGGGAGCAACTGCAGATACGCGGCTCCGGACGTGCGCAGCGCCGCGGCGGCGATCTGCGGTTTCCCCTCGGGGAAGTGGTGATAGAGCGACCCCATCGGCGCGCTCGCGGCGACGGTGAGCTGCTTGACGCTGGTGCCCGCGTAGCCCTGCGTCCGCATCAGCTCGGCCATCGCGGTGACGAGGCGTTCCCGGGTGCTGGTTGACATCTTCTCGGTCACCGTTCCAGACTAGAGCAACTACTCTAGAGTGATCGCTCGAACGGAGGCGGACATGCCCGTTATCGAACTACCGGTGGGCCGGGTGCACTACGTCGAGCGCGGCGAAGGACCGCCGGTCGTTCTGCTGCACGGTCTGCTGATGAACCACACGGTGTGGGACGAGGTCATCGACGCCCTGCCCGACGGCTTCCGGTACGTGCTGCCGGACCTGCCGCTCGGCGCCCATCCCCTACCGCTGCGCTCGGGTGTGGACCTGAGCTTGCGCGGCCTGAATCAACTCGTCGCCGATCTTCTCGCCGCATTGGATCTGCGGGATGTCACGCTCGTGCACAGCGATTGGGGTGGTGCGCTGTTCCTCACCGCCTACGGGCTCGACGAACGCGTCGGCAGGCTCATCGTGCTGCCGTGTGAGGCGTTCGACAATTTCCCGCCCGGCCTGCCGGGCAAGATGGCCACCGTCGCCACCTACCTGCCGGGCGGCGTTTCACTGGCGCTGCGGCAATTACGCGTTCGGTGGCTGCGTCGCTCGCCGCTGCTGTTCGGTTGGATGGCGCGGCGCCCGCTGTCCGACGCGCTGGTGCGCGGCTGGACCGAACCGGGGCTGCGGGATGCCGGGATTCGGCGCGACCTGCTCGCCTACACCAAGTCGGGGTTCCGCAAGCCGGAATTGATCGCGAATACCGAGGCACTGCGCGACTTCCAGGGCGACGCGCTGATCTTGTGGTCGTCGGCGGGCAAGGTGATGCCGCGCGAGCACGGCCGCAGGCTCGCCGAACTCATCCCCGGCGCGAGACTTGTCGAAATCGATGACGCCTACGTCCTTTCGATGCTCGACCAGCCCGCCGCGGTCGCCGAGGCGATGTCGGCGTTCTTGGTCGAGCGCCACACCACGCCGGAGCGGAACACTCCCGGACCGCGGTAGCGCTCGGGCGACCACGCCAGGCAGCGCTCTCTTCCACTTGCCTTGACGTCGACGAGAAGGTTTAGCGTGGCGGTGACGGCGGCGAAGGAGGACGGATGCGCATCGGCGAACTGGCGCAGCAGGCGGGCACGAGCACCAGGGCCCTGCGGTACTACGAGGAACACGGTCTGGTGCGGCCGCGCCGCGCGGCCAACGGGTACCGCTCCTACGACGACGCGGAGGTGCGGATCGTGGCGAAGATCCGAGAACTGCTCGGCGCCGGGTTCGACCTCGACGACATCCGCCCGTTCGTCACCTGCCTGCGCGCGGGCAACGGCTCCGGAGACGTCTGTCCGGACTCGGTCTCCACGTTGCGGCGCAAGCTGGCCGAGGTCGATTCGTATATGGAACGGCTGGCGGAGGTCCGTGGTCATCTGAACGACCGGCTCGCGGCGGCCTGCGAGTTCGACCGGATCGAGCAGCCGAGGTGAGATTCGCGGTCAGCTACAGCACCCCCTTCTTCGGCGTCGACCCGGAACGGCTGATCGCCTACGCCCAGCACGCCGAACGCTGCGGATTCGAGGCCATGTACCTGCCCGAGCACGTCGCGCTGTACCCGGGTGCGACGATCGGGCCGATGGAGCTCACGCCGACGGTGCCGTTCGCCGACCCGCTCGACGCGCTGAGTTTCGTGGCCGCCGCAACGGATCGGATTCTGCTCGGCACCGCGGTGCTGCTGCTGCCCTATCACCATCCGGTGGTGCTCGCCAAACGCCTGGCGACGATCGACGTTCTGTCCAAGGGTCGGATGCGCCTCCTCACGGTGGGCCTGGGCACGCTCCCCGGCGAGGCGCGGGCCGTTGGCGTCGATTTCGCCACCCGGGGCCGCCGTGCCGACGAGGCCATCGACGTGCTCCGGCTCCTGTGGTCCGGCGGCGGGGAGGGGGTGAGCTTCGAAGGCGAGTTCTTCCGGTTCGAGAACCTGTGCAGTTACCCGAAACCCACCGGGGGCGGAACGTTGCCGATCCACGTCGGCGGATCGAGCCGCGCCGCCGCGCGCCGGGCCGGATCCCGCGGCGACGGCTACTTCCCGGGCGGGGTGCTCGGGCCGGTCGAACGCGCCACCCAGCTGGAGATCGCCCATGCCGCGGCCGATACGGCGGGCCGGGACCCCGGCGCGTTCGAATACACGCGCTGGGGCTCGATCGACATGCCCGCCGAACGGGTCGAGGGAATGGCCGAACAGGGCGTCACGCGCATCGTCGTGAGCGCGAGTACGGGCGACCCGGAGCGCGCCCGCGACGAGTTGTCCGCCTTCGCAGCGCGCTTCGATCTTGCGAACGCACGGAGGTAGCGACCGCGCACTCACCGGCGCCGGAAACCTCCTCAGACGGCGTGGCCCGCAACCAGATCCGCCACCGAGTGATAATGCAGGGTCTCGGCGGCGGGTCGCCGCACGTCGCCGTCCTCGGGTTCCAGCAGCATTCCGACGTGATCGCCGAAGTCGTAGCGCTCGCGGATGCGGGCGCTGAACCAACTGGGCACCGTGCTGAGCACCGGAATGCCATCGGGACCCGCGTGCCAGTCGCAGTGCACGAACTTGTCGATGTCGTCGCCGGTCTCACCGCCGAAAAGCCGCGCCAGCGACAGCTGTTCGCTGCCGAGCAAATGTACCGCGAGCCGCTCGGCGCGCTGCGCGACCCGGTAGGTGTGGTTCTTCTTGGACAGGCCGATCAAGAACCGGCGCGGCTCGATGCTGACCTGCGTCGCGAATCCGACGAGACAACCGGCGCGCCGGCCATCCGCCTGCGCGGTGACCAGCAGCACGGGATAGTCTGCCGCCGCGACCACCGCGTCGAACACTGCGGTCCGGTCTTCGGTAGCCATCGGTCCTCCCAGCGTGATGCAACGTCTTCCCCGGATGCCCGCGCGACCGTCGCGCAAACATGCCGGACCGGGCAGCGCTCACCCTACAACCGCAGCGGCCGGTCGTCTGAGACGGCGAAGCCGGAAGGGTGGGAAGCCCGGGTGACGGCCCATGTAGATCGGCTCATTCCGGTCTACATCCCGTGGATGATAGTCCACCACAACGCCTTACGCGCCGACACTGAAAACGCATGGTGGCGGTCGCCACATTGCGAGCGCACCGGTGCACTCAGCGGTCGACATGCCCCGTCGCCCCCGGTTCAGCCGTGCCGGACCCGGCAGTGAGCACCGCTGTCGGCAGATCATGGCTCCGGCTTCCTGCGCACCGGAACGTCGCCTGCGCGCCCTCGCAGTGTCAGTACGCCTGCGGCGGCGCCGATCATGCACAGCCCCACCACCCAGAGCCCGGCGCGCTGGCTTCCCGTCGCGTCCCTCAGCCCACCGGTGACGTACGGCGCCACGAAACCGCTGATGTTACCGATCGAGTTGATCAGCGCGATGCCGCCCGCCGCGGCGGCACCGGTCAGGAAGGTGCCGGGCAAAGCCCAGAACGTCGGCAGCGCCGCGAGCACGCCCACCGCGCAGACGGTCACCGCGATCATCGCGGCGAATGGATCGCCGAGATAGAGGGCCACCGGAATGGCCAGGCCGCCGAGCAGCGCGGGCAGCGCGACGTGCCAGACGCGCTCGCCCGTCCGGTCGGCGTGCCGGCCCCACCACACCATCACCATCGCCCCGATCAGGTAGGGCACCGCGTTGATCAGCCCGCGTTGCACCACCGAATACCGCGTGCCGTACTGCTGCTGGAAGCCGTCGATGATCGTCGGCAGGAAGAAGCCCAGCGCGTAGAGGCCGTAGACGATGCCGCCGTAGACCAAGGCGAGCCCGAGCACCCGCGGATGGGTCAGCGCACGACGCAGAGTCCAGTGCTCGGCGCTCCGCAGCGCGGCCTGCTCGGCGGCTAGTTCGTCCGCGAGCCATTCCCTTTCCGCGGGGGCCAACCAGGTCGCCCGCTCGGGACGGTCGGTGAGGTAGAACCACGTCACCACCGCCAGCGCGATGGCGGGCAGACCCTCGACCAAGAACATGAACCGCCAACCGATGAGCCCGAAGACCCCGTCGCCGTACTGGATGATCAGGCTCGACACCGTCGCGCCCAGCGCGGTGGAGATGGGCACCGCGGTCATGAACAACGCCACGATCCGCGCCCGTTGCGCCTGCGGGAACCAGTAGGTCAGATAGAGCAGAATGCCGGGAAAGAAGCCCGCCTCCACCACACCCAGCAGGAACCGCAGGATGTACAGCACGGTGGCGTCGGGTACGAACGCCATCGCCGTGGCCACCAGACCCCAGGTGACCATGATCCGGGCGATCCAGCGCCGGGCGCCGAACCGGTGCAGCGCCAAGTTGCTCGGCACCTCGAGCAGGAGGTATCCGACGAAGAAGATGCCAGAGGCGAATCCGAAGGCGGTTTCGGTGAGACCGAGGTCGGTCTTCATACCGCTGGGCCCGGCGAACCCGATGTTGACCCGGTCCAGGTAGTTGACGAAGTACAGCAGCCCGAGAAAGGGCACCAGGCGAATCGTGACCTTGCGCAGCGTAGCGCCGGCCACCTCGGTGGTGGAAACCATCAGCGCACTCTCGGCCCCGGACCACCGCTTCGTCAAGTGCGCCGCAGCAGAACCGCTCTCGCGCGAGCACGAGAGACCGGCCGCCTCGCGCCCCCGGCCGCGACCGGGGGCGCGTGTCCACCGCTAGTCGGCCGGCTCCAGATACACCGGAAGCCTGGCATGTCCGTTGGAGATGAAGCTGGACACGGTGCCGAGTTCATCGGGTCCGGCCGCCAAGCGCATGTTCGGGAAGCGCTGGAAGAGCGCGGGCAGGGCGATTTCGGCTTCCAACCGGGCCAGCGGCGCACCCAGGCAGTGATGCGCCCCGTACCCGAAGGACATGTGCTCCTTGGTCGCTCGCCGCACGTCGAACTCGCCCGCGGTGGCGCCGTGCAGCTTCGGATCGCGGTTGGCCCCGGCGTAGGACGCGAGAATCGGCTCTCCCTTGGCGATACGCAGTCCGTCGATCTCGATGTCGTCGGCGGCGTAGCGCAGCGGAAGATGCGCCACGGGCGCCTCGTAGCGCAACGCCTCCTCGATCAGGTCGGTCCAGGTCGCCCGCCCGTCGGTCACCTCGGCGAGCTGGTCGGGGTGGGTCAGCAAGGCGAAAACGGCCTGGTCCAACAGGTTCACCGTGGTCTCGTGCCCGGCGCTGATGACGAGCAGCAGCGTGTCGATCAACTCCTGCTCGGTCAGCTGCGAGCCGTCGTCCTCGTCCCGGTGCGAGATCAGCAGGCTGGTCATGTCGTCACCGGGCGTTTCACGCCGGTAGGCGACGAGCTCACCGAGGATCCGGTACATCTCCAGATAGTTCGCCTGCGACTGTTCAGGGGTCAGCGAAGTATCGAAGATGCCGTCGACGCAGGTACGCAGACCGGCGTTCAGGGACTCGGGAACGCCCATCAGCGCGCTGATCACCTGGATCGGCAGCGGATAGGCGAAGCCTTCCCTGAGGTCCACCGCTTCGTCCGCGGGAGTGGCCGCCAGTTCGCTCAGCAGGTCCGCGGTGATCTGCTCGATCATGGCGCGCATCGCCTGGGTGCGGCGGTGGGTGAACGCGGGCGCGACGAGTTTGCGCAGTCTGCGGTGGTTCGCGCCGTACGCGGTGAACATGTTGTTCACCGCGACCCACGGCAACAGTGGCCAGTCCTGGGGTATCTCGCCGTTGATGAGCGCGGGCCAGTGCTGTTTGGCGTCTTTCGACACCCTGGGATCGGCCAGCAACCGCTTGAGCAGATCAGCGTCGGTGACCGACCAAGCCCGCACCCCGCCCGGCAATTCGACGAGGGCCACCGGCCCGCGCTCGCGGATCCGCGCGGATTCACCCTGGATGTCGGCGCCCGTCGGGTCGAGAACTAGAGGCTGTGTGTCCATCGAGGACTCCTTAGAAAACGGTCAGCGGAGGGGATTTCGGAAAGACCACGGGCAGCGACACCAGCGCGCGGTGGAACGGGCCCGGCCGCCAGTTCAATTGGCTGGGCGCCACGGCCAAGCGCAGCTCGGGCAGCGCGTCGAGGATCTGATCGATCGCGTCCTGGACCACCAGGTACGCGGCCGATCGGGCGGGGCAGGCATGCGGCCCCACGCTCCACGCCAGATGCGCGCGACTGTCGGTGCGCTGACCGACACCGATCGCGGGATCGTTGTTGCAGCCCGCCATGCTGATCACGACCGGCTGGTGCGCCGGCAGCCAGACATCATCGATGAGGATCGGCTGCTTGGGATAGCTGACACAGTAGTTCGCCATCGGCGGGTCGTTGAACAACACCTCGTCGAGGGCGTCGCGGGTCGAAAGGCTCCCGCCGAGAAAGTCTCCCGCGAACCGTTCGTCGGTGAGCATCAGCAGCAGCGTGTTGACGATCAGGTTCTGCATCGGTTCGATACCGGCGCCGTAGAGCGTGATCAGCTGGTGGATCATCTCCACGTCGTCCAGGGCCGCCTCGTGCCGCAACAGCCGCGAGGTGATGTCGTCACCGGGGTCTTTGCGCTTCAGCTGCACCAGTTCGAACAGCGCGTCGGTGAGCATCGCGTTGCCCTTGTCCGCGTTCACGCCCTCGAAGATGGCGGCCATACCGGTCGCGACCTGCTGGCCGATGTCCGCCGGGCAGCCGATCATGGCGTTGAGCACCGCGAAGCTGAGCGGGAACGCGTACTGGCTGATCAGATCGGCCGCACCGTCCTCGCAGAACGCGTTGATCAGCTGGATGGCGATCTGCTCGATGGTTCCGTGCAGCGCGTGCAGATCGACCCCGGCGATGCTCGCGACGTTCGCCTGCCGGTAGCGCAGATGTTCCAGGCCGGAACTGCGCAGCGCGTTCTGCCGCCACTCCAGCATCGGCAGGACCGGGCACTCGCCAGGAACGCCCTTCTGCCAGGTGCGCGGATCGGCCGGGAAGTGGTCGGGATCGTTCAAGATACGCAGCGCGGTGTGGTAGCCGATCACCAGCGTGGCCGGCAGGTTCGGCGACAGTTCGACCGGGACGAGCGGACCGTACTGCCTGCGCATCTCGCGATAGGCCTGGTGCGGATCCTCGGCGTATTCCTGCGAATACAACGGGTAGCGAGGGCCGCTGCTATCGATCGGCGAGCTGTGCGTGACGGGGCACCCGTTCGCGGACATGGACGGCGGGAAATGTGGCGTGGTCAAAGACGAAACTCCAGAGGAACGAACGTTTCGACGAACGCGATCACCCGGCGCGTGCGCGCCGCGACGGCGTAGGTCGACGTGATGCGGGGGGATCGGTAACAGGCCGGCGCACACCCTCATCAGCTGTGTGCACGACGACCTCTGAGCGGCAACCTCCTTCGGGGTCGGATGCGACGGCGTCGGCACGCCGGGCGGAGCGAGACTATGACACCGAACTCCCCTCCGGCTGGTCCCAGAAGACGGGCAGCGGCGGCGATTCGGGGAAGAGGACGGGCAGGGCGGTCAGCGATCGATGGAACGGACCCGGCCGCCAGGTCAGCTGCTCGGCGGGGACGGCCAGCCGCATCTCGGGCAGCGCGTCCAGCAGCTGATCGATGGCGTCCTGCGCGATCATGTAGGCCACCGAACGGGCCGGGCAGGTGTGCGGCCCGACACTCCAGGCCAGATGAGCCCGGTTGTCGGTGTACTTCCCGGTGTTGATCGCCGGATCGTCGTTGCATCCGGCCATGCTGATGACCACCGGCTGGTGAGCGGGTAGCCAGACGCCGTCGATCAGCATCGGCTGCCGCGGGAAGGTGACACAGTAATTCGACAGCGGCGGGTCGGTGAACAACACCTCGTCCAGGGCGTCCCTGGTCGACAGGCTGCCGCCGAGAATGCCGCCGGCGAACCGCGGGTCGGTGAGCATCAGCCGGAGGGTGTTGACGATCAGGTTCTGCTCCGGCTCGATGCCCGCGCCGTACAGCATCAGTACCTGCTGGGTCATCTCCGCGTCGCTGAAATCGACGGGATGGCCCAATATCCGGGAGACGATGTCGTCGCCGGGATGGGAGCGCTTCAGCGCCACCAACTCCGCCATCGCGTCGTTCAACATCGCGTTGCCCCGCTCGGCGTCCACGCCTTCGAACATCGCCGCCATCCCCATCGCCGCCCGCTGCCCGATCTCCAGCGGGCATCCGAGCATGGCATTGATCACCGCGAACGACAGCGGAAAGGCGTATTGCGCGATCAGATCGGCCGAGCCATCGCCGCAGAAGGTGTTGATCAGCGGAACGGCGATCTGCTCCACCGTGTTGTGCAGCGCGAACTGGTCGATCTCGTCGATGGCCGCGACCGTGGCCTGCCGGTACCGGGCGTGTTCCAGGCCGGTGCTGCGGATCGCGGCCGGACGCCACTCGAGCAGTGGCAGGACCGGGCAGTCCCTGGGCACGGTCTGCTGCCAGGTCCGCGAATCGGCGGGAAAATGGTCGGGGTCGTTCAGGATGCGCAGCGCGGTGTGGTAGCCGATCACCAATGTCGCCGGCACACCCGGCGACAGTTCCACGGGCACCAACGAACCGTATCGCCCGCGCGCCTCTCGATAGACGCGGTGCGGGTCCGATGCGAAATCGTCCGAATACAGCGCGACGCGAGGGCCTTCGGAGCCGACCGGTGAGCCGTGCCGGACCGGGCAGCCGCTGGAAGCGGACGATATCGAGGACTGGGGGTGGGTCAAACCGTGACTCCAAAGTCGGAACGTTCGACGAGCAGGGTAGGCACACGACCCGCGTCCCGTCGTCTCGGGACCCGATTGCCATGTGGGCTTCGCTGATTCGACTTTACGCCGAATTACACTGCGGCAGAGCATATCTCGTGCGCCGAACCGGCGCGATGGGCTGGTTCCCCGTGCGCGCGCCCGCGGTGGAACACCTCTGCCCGGCACGGGCCGTCCGAGCGCCCGTGCCGGGTGATCGAGATGTTCGTCCGGACCGGATTACCGCGCTGCCTCCAGGAACACCGGCAGCTCGGAATGGCCGTTGGAGATGAAGCTGAGCACGGTGCCCAGCTCGGACGGATCGGTCGCGAGGCGCATGTCGGGGAAGCGCCGGAAGATGGCAGGAAGGGCGATCTCGGCTTCCAGCCGGGCCAGCGGCGCGCCCAGGCAGTGATGGGCGCCGTAACCGAATGCCAGATGATCCTTGGCCGATCGCCGCAGGTCGAACTCACCCGCGGTGGCGCCGTGCAGTTTCGGATCGCGGTTGGCCGCCACATAGGAGGCCAGGATCGCCTCCCCCTTGGGGATGCGGACACCGGCGATATCGATGTCCTCGACGGCGTAGCGCAGCGGCAGGTGCGCCACCGGCGCCTCGAATCGAAGCGACTCCTCCACCACGTCCGACCACGGAATCCGCCCCGCCATCACGTCGGCGCGCTGGTCGGCGTGGGTGAGCAACGCGAAGATGGCCTGATCGAGCAGGTTCACCGTCGTCTCGTGCCCGGCGTTGATGACCAGCATCAGGGTGTCGACGAGTTCCTTCTCGGTCAGCTGTGAGCCGTCCTCCTCGTCCCGGCTGGCGATCAGCACGCTGGTGATGTCGTCGCCAGGCGTCTCCCGCCGGTAGGCCACGAGTTCGCTGATCAGCCGGTACATCTCGAGATAGTTGGCCTGGGCCTCCTCCGGCCCGAAGGAGGTGTCGAAGAATCCGTCGACACATTTCCGCACGCCGGGGCCCAAATGGTCGGGCACACCCATCAGTTCGGTGATGACCTGGATCGGCACCGGATAGGCGTAGCCCTCGCGCAGGTCGACGGCCGCACCGCGCGGGGTCGCCGCCAGCCCGTCGAGCAGGTCCGCGGTGATCGCTTCGATGCGCGGTCGAAGCGCCACGGTGCGGCGGTGCGTAAACGCCGGTGCGACCAGCCTGCGCAGCCGCCGATGTTCGGTGCCGTAGGCGGTGAACATGTTGTCGACCGCCACCCACGGGTGCAGCGGCCACTCCTGGGTGATCTCGCCGTTCATGAACGCCGCCCAGTGCTGCCGGGGATCCTTCGACACGCGTGCGTCGGCCAGCAGGGTCTTGAGCACGACGGCATCGGTGATCGACCACGCGGGCACCCCGCCGGGCAATTCCACCAGGGCCACCGGCCCACGCTCGCGCAGCCGCGCGGCCTCGCCTTGGATATCGGAACCGGTCAGATCCAAGACTATCGGCTCTTGCGACATCGGGACGCTTCTCCTTACACCATGTTCAAGGGAGGGGACTTCGGGAAGACGACCGGCAAAGCCGCCAACGCCCGGTGGAACGGGCCGGGCCGCCAGACCACTTGATCCGCGGGCACGGCCAACTGCATTTCGGGAAGCGCGTCGAGCAGCTGATCGATGGCTTCTTGGACTACCACCGACGCCACCGACTTCGCGGGGCAGGCGTGCGGTCCGACGGCCCACGCCAGGTGCGAACGGTTGCCGGTGCGGTCGCCGCCGCGGATCGCCGGGTCGTTGTTGCAGGCGGCCAGGCTGACCATGACCGGCTGATGCGCGGGCAACCAGGTGTTGTCGATCAGGATGGGCTGGCGCGGATAGGTGATGCAGAAGTTCGCCATCGGCGGGTCGTTGAACAACACCTCGTCCAGCGCGTCGCGCGTCGACAGGCTGCCGCCGAGGACGTCGCCGCCGAAACGGTCGTCGGTGAGCATCAGCAGCAGCGTGTTGGTGATCAGGTTCTGCTGCGGCTCGATTCCGGCGCCGTAGAGGCTGATCAGGTTGGAGAGCATCTCCTCGTCGTTCAGATTGGCCGGGTGATGCGCCAGCCGGGACGTGACGTCGTCGCCCGGCTCCGCGCGGCGCTGGTGGATCAACTCCATCAAGGCCTCGGAGAGCATCTGCATCCCCTTGGCCGCCTCCACGGTGTCGAAGAGCATCGCCATGCCGGTGGCGACCCGCTGACCCAGTTCGGTCGAGCAGCCGACGATCCGGTTCAGCACTTCGAAGACGAGCGGGAACGCGTACTGCGTCACCAGATCAGCGGATCCGACCTCGATGAAGGAATTGATCAGCGGAATCGCGATGCGCTCGACCATCGAGTGCACCTCGTGCAGGTCGATGGCATCGATGCTCGTGGTGTAGGCGCCCCGGTAGCGGGCATGCGCGGCGCCGCTGTTGCGCAGGGCGTTCGGATACCACTCCATCATCGGACGGATGGGCGAGTCCTCGGGGATGTTCTTCTGCCAGACGCGGGGATCGGCGGGAAAGTGCTCGGGATCGTTGAGGATCCGCACGGCTTCCTGATAGCCGATCACCAGCGTGGCGGGCACACCGGGCGACAGCTCGATCGGGACCAGCGATCCGTGGCGCCTGCGCATCTCCCGGTAGATCCCGTGCGGGTCGGCCGCGAAATCCTCCGCGTAGAGCGGGAACCTGGGACCGTCGGCGTCGATCGGCGATCCGTGCGCGACCGGGCAGGCGCCGGCGGCTAGGTGCTGGGGGAAGGTCGAGGACTGTGGCGTAGTCAAATGCGAGACTCCAAACGGTGGAACAAGAATTCGACAAGCGTGATCAGTGAACGCAGGCAGGTGCCTCGATCACGCGCGTCCAGTAACGTCAGCGGTGTGCCTGGTTCCAGGTCGAGGGCATCGCGCACCTCTTCCAACGGGTAGGGCCGCGCGCCTTCGAACTGATTGACCGCCACGGAATAGGGAACGCCACGTTCCTCGAGCACCGAGAGGACCTCGTCGGACTTCTCGATGCGGCGGGTGTCCACCAGCACGAGCGCGCCGAGGGCACCGCGGGCCAGCTCCTCCCACAAGGGGACGAAACGCTGCTGACCCGGAGTGCCGAACAGGTAGAGCGCGAGTTTGGGACTGAGGGTGATGCGGCCGAAGTCCATCGCGACCGTGGTCTGCGATTTGCCGGGCAGTCCGGCCATGTCGTCCACGCCGACGCTGGCTTCGGTGATGGTCTCCTCGGTGCGCAGCGGCTTGATCTCCGAGACGCTGCTCACGAACGTGGTCTTGCCGACGCCGAAATTGCCGGCCACCAGCAGTTTCACCGAGCGGGTCACGGTCTCCGGCACGTAGTCGACGGCGCGATCAGACGGCGAGAGCACGGAGCCCATTGAGTACCTCCTCCAGCAGAGCGATCTCCGGCAGGGACTCGGCCGGGGTGGGAGTGACCAGGTGCCCGCCGTCCATGAGATCGGACGCGACGATCTTCACGACGGACGGCGGGAGGTCGAGATACGCCGCGATCTCGGCGATCGACAGCGCACCCCGACGGCTGCACAGGGCCATGACCCGGCGCGCATCGGGCGACGCCCCGGGGAGTGGATCTTTGGCGGTCAGGACCAAAGTAACCAGGTCCAGCTCGCGAGTAGGACGCGTACGCCCTCCGGTGCGCACATAGGCCCGGACCAGGTCCGGATCGCGCCGCGGCTTGCTCATGACGTCGCCTCGCTTTCGCTCGGCTCCGCGATGCGCAGCGGCGCAGTACCTTTGACTCGCTCGCTGCGCTCGATCATGGCATTTCGCTGCCGTCTACGCGCCTACGCGGCTGGCTGCCGAGCTCGCGTCCGACCCGGCCTGCCAACTCGTTCATCCGGTGGGCGACGAGGCCCACATCGATCTCGTTGGTGGTCGCGACGCCGAGTAACGCCCCCTCGCCCGCCGCGGTGATGAGGATCATCCCCTGGTCGTACTCGGTCATGTTCTGCCGGACGCCGTTCGCGGAATCGCCACAGAACTCGCCGAGCGCCTTGCCGAGCGAGCGCAGGCCGGAGGCCGCAGCGGCGAAGCGCTCAGCCTCGTCGCGCGCGATCCCCGTGGAGTGCGCGATCCGCAGGCCGTCGTCGGACAGCAACACCGCGAACCGCACACCCGTGATGCTGAGATCTTCGAGTAGCCAGCCCAGTTTGTTGCTGCTGTCGGTCACGGGTGTGGCCATCAGGATGTCATCCCTTCCGTGTCATCAGATGCGGCGGCGCGGCCGCTCTTGGAGCCGGTATGCCAAGCTGCTGCGACCTCGGGGCGAGCGAGGCCCGGTTCGGTGCGCGGCCCGACCGGGGCGAGCGCGACCGTCCTGCGTCGTCGCTTGGGTAACCCGCCGCTGGTGATCTCGCTCACCGTCAGCGAGTGCTCGTCCTCGCCGGGCTGCTCGCTCGGCGCGTCCTGCGCGGGAACCGTCACCGGCTCCGGTTTGGCCTCGGCCACGGGCGCGACCTCCTGGACGTTCTGCGGGGTGACCAGCAGCGACTCCGGGATGTAGACCATCGCGCGCATGCCGCCGTAGACGTTCGGGCCGTCGATGTAGACGGTGAAACCGTAGCGACGGGCCAGCGCGGCGATACCCGGGAAGCCGACCTTCGGCGAAGGGCCGAGCTGGTGGATGTCGACGGGCCGCTCGTGCGCGAGCACCTGGCGGGCCTCTTCCATCTGCTCGGCGTTCATCCGCACGCCCGCGTCATCGATGATGACGGTGACGCCGTGATGGCCCTCTTGGAAGTTGACGTCCACGTAGGAAGTCGGCGGGGAGTACCGCAACGCGTTGTCCAGCAGGGTCGCCAGCGTGTGCACGAGCGGTTCCACCGCGCGGCTGATCACGACGCGATCGAGCTGGTTGGGCCGCACCCGCAGGTATTCGCGGACGCGGCCGATGGCGCCGCCGACCACGTCGGTCAGCGTCTGCGCCGGCCAGCGACGGCCGGGCAGACCACCGCAGACGATCACAT
Source organism: Nocardia sp. NPDC005745 (assembly GCF_040630775.1). Classification (NCBI taxonomy): domain Bacteria; kingdom Bacillati; phylum Actinomycetota; class Actinomycetes; order Mycobacteriales; family Nocardiaceae; genus Nocardia; species Nocardia sp. NPDC005745. The sequence goes on along the minus strand of NZ_JBEXYF010000004.1, from coordinate 57,958 downwards.
AGGACTGCGCCTGACGGATCATCTGCTGCACGGTGTGGTCGATGCGGGTGAGGGTTTCGTACACCGCGTCGTCGCGATGCTCACGCAGCGCGGCGCTCACCACCTGGCTGACATCCGCGCCGAGGCTGACCACGGAGGTACCGAACGAGCGCACCGCGGCGCTGGTCGCCTGGCGCGACGCCGAGGCGACCTCCGTGCGCGCGGACTCCTCGGCGGCCTTGATCGCCTGCTGCGCCTCGTTGTTGGTCAGGTCCCTGGTCTCCGAGCGCATCAGGCTCAGATCGTCGGCGTACCGCTCGGAGATCCACCGCAGGATCTGCGCGAGCCGTGAATTCTCCATGCCCGCCTGGACTTCGACCGGGGGCACCTGCGACTCGAACCGGCGGATCGACTCGGCCACCGCGGGCAGCGTGGTGGCGGCGAACCGCTCGAGCGTGTCCTCCGTCGCGCGCTGTTCCCTGCTCACAGCCTCGAGCTTGGCCCGTTGAGCCCTGGCATACTGCACTGCGTACAACGCCCCCGCTACGGCGATCACCAAAGCGGCGGCGAGGATCCATGAAAGCACCACGGCGATATCTTGATTCATCAGTTCTTTCGTCGTTGACTGGTCTCGAGGAATCGGCCCACTGCCATCCTGCTTCGCTCGCCTTCCCTCGCCTGCCGACCATGAACGGACCGGTCGGTGGGGTCCGCGTCGGAGTACCGGAACCCCGCGACGGCACCGGCACTCACCGAGAGTGCCTACCGCACAGTGCCCGCAGGACAGGCGATTACACGTCAATCGCCGACCGCCCGGATCGTATCCGAACGGTAACCAGAACCCGACCAAACGCACATTAGCAGCATTCCAACGAAGTCTCTGCCGATCCCATCGACACTTTCCGTTTTCCCGGAGCTGGGACGATACGTGCCGGGGATCGCGACATAGCTGCGCAATAATGTTGGGCTGCGGTGCAACCCGCGGACGTTCGCCCCGCGTACGGGCCCGCACCCGGGATGAGCACCGGAAACGGCACCGGCGGCGCAGCGGCTGTGCAGGCCGGGCGCCGGAACCAGCAGGCGGAATGAGTGTTCACGGGCCTGTTCACAAACGTATTGGCGGGTGTTCGAATTCGACCGGGTGGGCCACCGGCCGGATACCATGCGCCCATGGCAAAGCTGAAGGTCTCGGTCGACGTCCCGATCTCGCCCGAGGAGGCCTGGACGCACACCTCCAACCTCGCCGAACTCGACAAATGGCTGACCATGCACGAAGCCTGGCGCGGTGAGGTTCCCGCCGAGTTGACCGTCGGCACCCGACTGGTCGGCATCGCCTCGGTGAAGGGCCTGCGCAACCGGGTCACCTGGACGGTGCGCGCCGCCGAGCCCCCGCGCCGCCTGCAACTGACCGGTGCGGGCAAGGGCGGCACCAAACTGGGCCTGCAGCTGCTCGTCGCGCCGAAAGGCTCCGGTTCGGAGGTTACCGTCGACATCGAACTCGGCGGCGCGCCGCTGTTCGGTCCGATCGGATCCGGCGTGGCCCGCGCGGTCAAAGGCGATATCGAGCGCTCCCTGGACCGCTTCATCGCGCTCTACGGCTGAGCCCGACCGTCATCCGCCGAGGGCGTCGAAGATCTCCTCGGCCCGGTCGCGGCTGCGATACATGTTCCACGCGGTCTCGGCCAAGTCGTCCGGATCGAGAGTATGGCCTTCCGCGCTGCCGAAGCGCGCGGGGTCGGCGGTGACCATGGCGTGGATGTCCCCGCGCTCGACGAGACCGCCGATGGTGAGGGTGCCCGCGTAGAGGTTGCGCCCGGCCAGGGCCGCGTTGAGGGTCAGCGCGTAGTTGCGCAGCGCGGCGGTCGCGAGGGCGAGGTGACCGAGCATGGGCATGGGGCGGACGCTGGAAAGGCCACCGGCGAAGAGCAACGCACCGTTCCCGCGGTCGAGCATGCCGGGCAGCACGTCGCTCACCACGTCCACCGCAGGCCATACCCACTCGAAGGCCGATCGCGCCGTCTCGGCGTCGATATCGGTGATCGGCACCGGCTGCTGCGTCGGCGCCGGCCCGTAATAGACCATTCCGATCGGGCCGTCGCGGCGGATGTCGGCGAGTACCGCGCCGAGCCGCGGGCGATCGGTGACATCCGCGACGTGGGCGGTGGCGTCGATACCGCGCGCCGCCAGGTCGGCCAGGTAGGCCACGTGCCTTGCGTCGCTGCGCGAGACCAGCGCGACGCGAAATCCTTCCCGGCCGAAACGGCGGGCCATCGACATCCCGAGGCCGGGCCCGACGCCGACGATCACTGCGGTCGCTTGCTGCGCCATACGCTCTCCTTGAACCTGAGGCCCCCCTCGATTTATCACCGTAGCATGAAATCGAGGCTTCCCTCAGTTTTGTAGAATGGCCGCGTGACCAAACCGCTGCGCCGGGACGCCGCCCGCAATCGCGAGAAATTGCTGCGGCACGCGGCCGATGTGTTCACGGAACAGGGCCTCGAGGGCTCTCTGGAGGAGATCGCGCGGCGGGCGGGCGTCAGCATCGGAACGCTGTACAACCATTTCCCGACCCGCGACACGTTGATCGACGCCCTCCTGCCGCCACGCCTGGCGGCCGTGGACGAGATCGCCGCCCGCGCCGCGGCCGAGCCGGACGCGTGGACGGCGTTCACCGGATTCGTGGAAGACCTGCTCATCCGGCTGACCGCCGATCGCGGGTTGCTCGAGGCGTTCACCGGGGATCATCCGGCGGCGGCTCGGCTGGCGGAAGCCTGCCATCGCGGAATGGCGCAGCTGTCCGCCGTTCTCGCGCGCGTCCGGGAAGAGGGGGCGCTGCGCGCCGACGCGACCGACGAGGACGTCGTCAACTTGGTGTGGGCGCTGTCGCTACTCGGGGAGACCACCGGCTCGCCGTCGTGGCGGCGTGCCGCGGAGATCGTGTTCGACGGCCTTCGAAGCCGTCGGTGACCAGGTCACCCGCCGAGCGGCGCGGCACGGGCCCCCGGCGGTGGTGTCCCGGGATCACCTGAGGGACAGGCGATCCCGGGACGTACAGCTACGCGTGTATGACCGTCGCGGCGTCGACCGCCTCCGGGTTCTTCGGCTTCGTGCGTGGCAGGAAGGATGCCGGGATCAAGGTGAGCACGATCAGTACCAGCGCCACCACATAGGTGTGGCTGAACGCTTCCGCGGCCTGCTGGAGACCGGTGTCGACGGCCCCCGGCGGAAGCTGACTCGCCAGGCCGGGATCGAAGTTCGACGCGATCGCCGGACGCGCGAGCGGCTGGTTGTTCAGCAGGTTGGTCAGCACCACCGACATCGTCGCCGTGCCGATCGAACCGGCGGTCTGGTTGACGATGTTCATCAGCGTCGACCCGCGAGCCACCTGCTGGTGGGTCAGGGTCTGGATCGCCGCGGTCATGATCGGCATCATGGTGCAGCCCATGCCGAGGCCCATCACGAACAGGGCGCCGATCATGGGGAGGTACGAGCTGTCGGCGTCGAGCTGGATGAAGTACGCCGTCCCGATCGAGATCAGCGCGATACCGACGAGCACGATCTTGCCCGGACCGATCTTGTCCACGAAACGGCCCGCGATCGGCATGCTGAGCATCGCACCGATGCCCTGCGGCGCGATCAGCAGACCGGCTTGCAGCGCCGACTCGCCGCGCACCTGTTGCAGGTAGGTCGGCAGCAGCAGGCCCGCTCCGAAGAACGCGATGGCGAACAGCACCATCGTGAGCACCGCGAAGGTCAGCGACCGGTTGCGGAACAGGTGCAGGTCGATCAGCGGGTGCTCAGTGCGCAGCGCGTGGAACACGAACGCGGCCATCAGCAGCGCGCCGACGGCGGCCGGAATCAGCACCTTCGCCGCCAGCACGGTCCCCTCCCCCGGGATCGAGGAGACGCCGAACAGGAACAGCGCGAGGCCGGGCGAGGCCAGCAGCATGCCGATGAAGTCGAACGACTCCGACGGCTCCGGCTTGTCGCCGGGCAGCAAGATGATCGCGAGCGTCAACGCGACCACGCCGATCGGCAGGTTGATCAGGAAGATCCAGTGCCAGCTGAAGTTCTCGATCAGCCAGCCGCCCAGGATCGGGCCGCCGATCGGGCCGAGCAGCATCGGCACGCCGAGCACCGCCATCACCCTGCCGACCCGCTGCGGACCGGCGGCATGGGTCATGATCGTCATGCCCAGCGGCATCAGCATGCCGCCGCCCAAGCCCTGGATCACGCGGAAGGCGATCAGCGATTCGATGTTCCACGCCGTGCTGCACAGCAGTGAGCCGAGCACGAAGAAGGTGAGAGCCATGATGTACAGCCGCTTGGTGCCGAAGCGGTCGGCCGCCCACCCGGTCAGCGGGATCACGGTGGCCAGCGCGAGCGTGTAGCCGGTCATCGTCCACGCCGCGATGGCGTAGCTCGTGTCGAACTCGCGCTGGAAGGTCGGGATCGCGACGCTGACGACGGTGATGTCGAGAATCGACATGATCGCGCCGAGCACGACCACGCCCGCGACCTTGAAGACGGCCGCGTCCAGTTTGTCGGCCGACGGGTCGGGCCCAGCCGCCTGGGTATCCGGAGGTTGTGTCACCGTTTAAGCGTTGCACCTTCGCGTCCGCAACACCAGTCATTGCCCGTTCCTGATGTCGGGAATTCCGCGAGCGCGGACAAGGCGGCCCGGGTCGCGGCCTCGCTCGCGGGCAGCAACGGCAGCCGTACCGCCGCGCTCGGTATACGACCCTGCGCCGCGAGCACGGCTTTGATCACGACGGGATTGGGTTCGGCGAACAGCGCCGCCGACAGTACCGCCAGCCGGTGACCGAGCGACCGCGCCAGGTCGACCGGACCGGTGCGCCACGCGGCGACCAGGGCCGCGAACGAGGAGGTGTGCACGGCGGCCGAGGCCGCGATCGCGCCGGAGGCGCCGAGAGCCAGCAGCGGCGCGGCGAACAGATCGTCGCCCGCCAGCACGGCGAAATCGGCGGGTCGCGCGCTCATCAGCGCGATGGTTGCCTCGTCGATGGCACCGACGGCATGCTTCAGGCCGATGACCTCGGGCATATCCGCGAGCGCGAGCAAGGTGTCGGTGCCGAGGGAAAGCCCGGTCCGATACGGGATGTGGTAGACGACCAGCGGCACCGGGGACGCCGCGGCGAGCTCCCGGAAGTGCGCGAGCACACCCGCCTCGGACGGTCGCGTGTAGTACGGGACCACGGTGAGCGCCGCGGTGCTGCCCGGATCGAGACCGGCGAGTGCCTCGACGGAAGCCGCCGTCGAGTTCGATCCCACGCCGACCAGCAACGGCGCGTCGCGTTCCCGGCAGACGCCCGCGCACACGTCGACCACCCGCGCCCGCTCCCGCGCTGTCAGCGTCGCGGGCTCCCCGGTGGTGCCGAGCGCGACGATGCCGGTCGCTCCGTCGTCGAGCACCTCGTGCGCGAGCCGCTCCAGCGCGCCTGCGGCGAGCCCGCCATCAGCCGTGAACGGCGTGACCAAGGGGACGAGAAGACCTGCGAGTGTCATGACGACCAGCCTGACCGCGCCGAATCATCAGATCCAGTTCACGTTTCTGTCGCAGACCATAAGCTCGACTTATGCTCGATGTCCGGAAACTGCGTCTGCTGCGGGAACTGTCGCATCGCGAGACCATCGCCGGGGTGGCGGAAGCCCTCGCCTACACGCCGTCGGCGGTCTCGCAGCAGCTCGCCGCCCTGGAACGGGAGGCGGGCGTGGCGCTGCTGACGCGAACCGGCCGGCGGGTGACGCTGACCCCGGCTGCCGTGGCCCTCGTCCAGCACACCGAGCGGATTCTCGCGGTGCTCGAACAGGCCGGCGCCGAGCTGGCCACGACCCGCGCCGAACTCACCGGAACGCTGCGCATCGGAGCGTTCCCCACCGCGGTGCGGACCATCCTCTCCCCCGCGCTCGTCGCACTGAGCAGCGCGCACCCGCGGCTGGAACTGCGTGTGACCGAACTGGATCCGGCGCTGGCGCCCGACGCACTGCGGGCCGAGACCCTCGATGTCGCGCTGATCCAGGAGTACGACTACGTGCCGGTCCCCGCCGATCCCGCGTTGCACAGCGAGCCGCTGTTCGAGGAGATCGTCTATCTCGCGGCGCCATCGGCCGAACCGCTCGCCGCGCACCGCGAAAGTGCCTGGATCGCGAGCACTCCCGGCACGCTGTGCCACACGATGACCGTGCGCGCGTGCGAGGCCGCGGGCTTCACGCCCCGGATCCGGCATCACGCCGACGACTTCGGCACGGTCCTCGCACTCGTCGCCGCCGGTCAAGGAGTCGCCCTCGTCCCGGAATTCGGGACGCGGGATTGCCCTCCGGACGTCACGCTCGGCGCGCTGCCGACGCGACGGCGAACCCGCCTCGCCTATCGGCGCGGCGCGGGCGACCATCCCGCCGTGCGCGCCGCCCGAATCGCATTGCGGGAATCGGCAGAACGTTCCCCCGGCCGCTGAACCGCTCAGCGCAGCCGATACCGGCTGGTGGGTACGACATCCAGGTTCCGGTCGCCGCCGAAGGTCGCGACGCTGGTCATCAGCCGCTCGATGCGGCGCGCCAGCTCCGCCGCGTCGCCGCCGCTGCCGTAGAACGCGTGCGGATCGGTGAGGGCCTCGATCGGGAACAGCTCCTCCACGATTCCGGCGATGTCCGGCGCGCCGGCCGTGGCGGGACAGGTCACGACGTTCTGGACGTAGCCGAACGTCGCCTGGGTCTCGATGGCGATCGCGGTGTGCTGGTTGCGCCAGCGGTCCAGCCAGTCGGTCTGCGACAGGTCATCCGGTTTGCGCAGGAAGGCGATGTTCGACAGGCCCGGCGCCCGCTCGCGCACGGCGGTGACCGGCGGCGGAATCGGAGTCGCCTCCTCGACGTGCCAGCCCGCCACCCGCTCGGCCACGGCGCTCAGCGCTCGTTGCGCCGCGTCCGGGCGCGGCGTCCCGTCCCACCAGACGCTGACGACGGCCTGTACCGGCGCGTCGAAGGTCGTGATGCGCAACATCGCCGCCTCGACCGCCGCGTCCGCGATGTTCGCCTGCACCGCCGCGGCCCCCGTCAGTCGCGGCGCCGGATCCGCCGCGAGCAGGTCGCGCACGCCCCACAGCGCGTAGATCGTCTTCATCGCGGACCACTTTCTAGAACACGTTTCACTCAGGATCAGAGCCTAGCCCACGGCGCGGTTGGCCGGGGCGGCTCGGGGTATCCGACCGTCAGTCTTCCGAAGGGGTGATCCGTGCGGACCATATCGACCGACATCCCGGCCAGGCTGGATCGTCTGCCTTGGTCGCGATGGCACTGGATGATCGTGATCGGGCTCGGCTCCGTCTGGATCCTCGACGGGCTCGAAGTGACCGTCGTCGGCAGCGTGGCCGCCCGGCTGTCGGAACCGGGCAGTGGCCTGAACATCACGGCGGCACAGGTTTCCGGTCTCGCCGCGGCCATGTACGTCGCGGGGGCGGGCGCCGGCGCGCTCTTCTTCGGTTGGCTGACCGACAGATTCGGCCGGAAGAAGCTCTTCTTGGTCACCCTGGCGGTGTACCTGTTCGCGACCGCGATGACGGCACTGTCGTTCTCGATGTGGTGGTTCGTCTTCTTCCGGTTCCTCACCGGATTCGGCATCGGCGGCGAATACGCGGCGATCAATTCCGCCATCGACGAGCTGATTCCGAAGAAGTACCGCGGGCGCATCGACATCGTCATCAACGGCACCTACTGGCTCGGCGCCGTCGGCGGGGCGCTGCTGTCCATCGTCGCGCTCGACACCGACCTCTTCGCACCGAATATCGGCTGGCGCTTGACCTTCGCGCTCGGTGCCGTGTTCGGACTGGTCATCCTGCTGGTGCGCAGGCATGTCCCGGAGAGTCCGCGCTGGCAGTTCATCCACGGTCAGGAAGACGACGCGGAGCGCACCGTCACCGCGATCGAGGAGCGCGTCCGAGCGGACGCGGGCGCCGCGCTGACAGACGTCTCCGATCAGCGGATCCGGATCCGGCAGCGGCGGACCATCTCCTTCCGCGAGATCGCGGAGGTGATCGTGCGGCGCTATCCCCGGCGCGGCGTGCTCGGTTTGTCGCTGTTCATCGGGCAGGCATTCCTCTACAACGCCATCACGTTCAACTACGCGCTCATCTTGTCCAAGTCCTTCGACATCCCCGACGACCGGGTCGGCTACTACTTCGCGGTCCTCTGCTTCGGCAACTTCCTCGGCCCGCTGCTGCTGGGCAAGCTGTTCGACACGGTCGGTCGCAAGCCGATGATCGCGGGCAGTTATCTCGGTTCGGCCGTGCTGTTGCTCGGCACCGCATGGCTTTTCGCGGGCGGTCAGCTGACCGCGACGACCCTCACCGCCTGCTGGACCGCCGTGCTGTTCGTCGCGTCGTGCGGTGCCAGCGCCGCCTACCTGACGGTCAGCGAGATCTTCCCGATGGAGACCCGCGCCATGGCCATCGCCTTCTTCTACGCGATCGGAACCGTCGCGGGCGGCGTCGCGGGGCCGTTGGTGTTCGCCGAACTGACCGCGGATGGCGAGCCCGGGAAGACCGCCTTGGCGTTCGTCATCGGCGCGCTCGCCATGTTCGCGGCAGGGTTGGTCGAACTGGCCTACGGCGTGCGGGCCGAGGGCCGTTCGCTGGAGGAACTGGCCGAGCCACTCAGCGCGACGTCGGAGCCGAGCCGTGTCGAGGCCGGTCAGCCGCCGGCGAGCGGGTAGGGACGGCACTGCGCGGTGTCGTCGGCGGTGGCCCGGCCACAGCCGTAGATCATCACGGGCTCGGCGGTGCCCGAGGGATCCCAGATCTGCTCCACACTGAGCATGCCGACCCACTTGTCGTGCGCCACCCGCCCCGCGTGGGCGCCCTGGCTGACCGAGAAGTCCAGCACGCCGCTGCTGGATTCGATGGCCGGTTGCCGCGGTAGGTCACGCAGCGCGGCCCACACCGCGGCCGCGCTGATCGGGATCGGCTCGGTCCACACGCCCGACACGGCCGGGGCCAGCGCCTGCACGGCGCGCACGAACAATCCGACCGCGTCGTAGGTCAGCGCGACCCGCTCCCCCAGCGGATGCAACTGGACGCGCTCGCCGAGCGGTTTGTCGGCTTCGGCGCACGCGTTCCAGCTCGGGATGTCCGGATCCACGGTGGTGGCGAGATGGTAGAACTCGACCCGGCTGCGTCGGCCCTGGCCTTTGTTCCGGCAGGTCACCAGGCTCGCTTTGGCCACGTAGATCAGCGGGCGGGCACTGTTGGCCGCCCTGCGCCGGTCCGCGCTGGCCATGAACCGGTTGACCGAATCGTCCGCGATCAACAGCACCCGCTGGTCGCCGCAGGCTCGGTTGAGGCTCTGCAGGAAGTCGGGGAATTCCGAATCCCGGCCTGCGAAGAACAGCACCTCGTCGCACGCGTCGGTGTTGTCCGGCCCGGTGAAGGCATCATGCACGTCCCAGGAGTCGTCCCAGATCGTTCGCCCGCCTCTGGCGAGGATGTGCAGGTCGGCGGCCATATTCGTGGTGTAGAGATCGGTCGGGTCGGGCCGGTGGTAGATCCGAACGCCGCGCCCGGCCGCCCCGGGAAGCGAGTTCAGATACTGCTCGATCATCTCGGCGATCGCATGGTTGGGCGGGGCGATCTGGAAGTACAGCGGCGAGGACAGCACCATCTCGTCGGCCGACAGGCTGGGCGCCACCATCGGAATGCCGAGGCCGGTGAGTGAATTGATCATGCTCAGCGTCGCCGTCCGGCTCTGATCGAGTCCGATCGCCCCGACGATGCCCGGCTCGTCGCGGATCAGCGGCCTCAGCAGCTCGACGACCTGCGGACCCTGCAGATTGGCCGGACCGGTGTTCGCGAGCAGCAGTCGGATCAGCGGGACGGTGTCGGGAGTGAGGGTGTCGGAGGCGGCGACCGATTCCAGCGCGCCGTACTGCGCCAACGCCAAGCCCTCGATGTCCTCGCTCTGCGCCGGGTAGTCGCCCGGAACGCCGGCGAGCTGGCCGAAGTACACCAGGGTGAACAGCGGCCGCGCGGGCTGCTCCCTGGCCAGCTGCTCGGCCAGCAGATTCTGCTTGTACACCCGCCGCTGCACCTCCACCAGACGGCGGCTGCCGGGCTCGTCGCTCGCGAACAGGAAGCCCCGTCCGCCTGCCGCGGGATCATCCGGATCGTAGGCGCTGAAACCGACGCAACTGCCGTCCGCACCGGGAACGACGCGCACCCACCGGTCTGCCGCGACGGTCACGCACGCGGGCGTACTCGCACGCCACGGGCGCCATGTCGCGAATCCGGCCGCCGCCACGGCCAGCACCACCACCAGGAACATCGCGGTCGCCGACACCGCCCGCCGCGCCCACCACGGTGGATCGGGGGGCTGGATGCGCCGGAACGGGTCGGGCTCGTCGTCGTTCGGGCCGGTCGCGGGCACCTCGAACCACAGCTGCCAGGCCCGGGGGCGCTGCCGCTGCCGCTCGACGGGCAACTCATCCACCCAGATCTCGTACAGTCGCCGCACCCGGTACGCCGGGCGCGCGGTGACGCCGGGTGGTGGCGTCCGTGTACCCGCCACCACCAGCAGCGGATCGTCCTTGCCTGTCTCGTTGCGCACGTCGTTGATCAGGTCGAGCAGCCGGGGACCGGCTTCGCTGTCGAGTGCGCGCAGGATCGCGACCGGATAGGTCGTGCGCCGTGCAGCGCCGAGACTCCACCAGCGTCGGCGGTAGGCGACGCGCAGGTCTTCGAGGAACGCGTGCACCAGCAGCTTGGCCAGATGCTCGGCGTGTTCGTGGCGCCGGGCGCCCTCGGTGAGGCGGTGCGCGAATCCGACGAACTGGCTGGACTGTTCCGGGGCCAGGTATTGCTGGCGCATGAACCACCGGAACTCCCGTCCCACACCGGGAATCCGGCCGCCGGTGCGCGCCCGGAACACCGCCGTGGGCAGCACGATGCGCAACAACCCCAGCACGATTCGCTGCACCGGGCCCACCGTGGCCTCGGCTTCGCCGAGCAATTCCTCGCCCCACCGGCCGAAGTCCCTGCGCAGCAACGTCGCCAGCTCGTCCAGTTCGTTGTCGGAACTCAACTTGCGAGCCATCAACCACTCGGCCAACCGGTAGCGCCGGAAAGGCAACGGGCGCAAGCGCCCGAAGCGGTCCGCCGACAAACCCTTGCAGAGGTTGTAGAGCAGTCGGCGCAGTGCGGTCAGCCCCGGCGTGGTGTCCTCGACCAGGGAGCTGCCGTCGGGCAAGGGGTCGAGAGCGTCGACGTTCGCGGCCACGTGCACCGCGCCGCCGAGCGCCGCGTCGAACATGTCCAGGCATGCTTCGACATTGGTGAGATCGCCGCACAGACCCACCATCGGCAGCATCCGCTCGCCGCGCGGCGGCCGCCGCACCAACGAACGCAGCAGATCTTCGAGCACATCGACTCCCCGAAAGGAGACAGCTCTGGTGCCGGACATCACGCCCCCGTGTCCTCCGCCGAATGTGACCACCCATTGAAGCAGACGCCAAACCCATTGGCACTCAGAGAGTCTTGGCGGGAACAGGCAGCGAGAAGGGACGCAACCGTGCGACAGACACGCCGAACGAGCCCGGAATTCGCGGGCGATCAGGTCGGGGCGAGGAGTTCCATCCCGGCGGTACAGCGGAACTCGGGTCGAACCTTCGATTTCGCGCGGTTCGAAGTGCTTGCAGCAAAAGCTCGGCGAATTTCCGCGGCGCGCGAGTCACCCACCGCAACAAGCTATTTACACCGCCGACACGTTCGCCGCGCCGGGAAAACACTTTCCACAGACGTGATTCGAACGAAGGCGCCGTAAATCGGCGCACGGCCCGCAATTACGGCGCGCTTGCCGACGGCGGGGTCGCCTACGGGATCGCGGAGGTCCGGCCGTCCGCACGTCGCGGAAGGCCGGGCGACCCCGTCGGTCCGGTCAGTTGTGCCGCGGGTCGGCGGTGGAGGTGTGGGGCCGGGTGATCCGGCGATGAGCCATGACTTCGGCCCACCAGCCGCTCAGTGGGCTGGGGTCGGGCCATACGATCCGATCTCGTTCTTCGTCGTCCGCGACGGGCGCTTCGGGTTTCTCGATCACGATGACGTTCCTCTGCGCTGGTGCACGTTGCCGCACACATACTTGCGGAGAGCCCTCGTGTTCGTGCGCGCCGGTGGTTTCGCGCGAGAGCGCGTCGAATCGGCTGAACATCGAGCAGCGCGGGTTCCTCGCCCCTTTATCGGAACGACCGCGCTGTCGAACCGATACCTCCAACATTTACCACAGCACACCTGAAACAAACCGATCTTTACGGTTCACGATTCGGACACCAAGCGGTCGCTTGGTTACAATTCAACCCGCTGATCAGTGAAAACATGCGTTCGACCGGCTTTCTTACACGAAACCGAAAAAGTGCAGCGAGCGAAAAATCACCTATCCCTCTCACCGACGGCCGTGGCCGTGCACGCGCGCCCGCGGGCGCCGGTGTGGCGGCGCCTCCGCACCTGCGGGCGCTCGGATCGGCGGATCGCTCTGGTCGACAGCGCGTAACGCGCAAACACGCCTGCTGCGCGATTCCGAACGGTTGCCGAGCGGACCGGCGAGGTCGATATCGTGCGGTGACCATCGACATCCGGCGACGATCCGGCACGGACCGGTGGGGCCCGAGCCTGTCAACGGCCTCGGAAAGGGCGGAAATCCCTCGCGTGCAATGAGTGTGGCCGATGCGGGGGAAGTGGCCGCGCAAGGATCTGTGGTGGCTGATTCGGCCCGAGGCGCCCGGGTACCCGCCGACTATGGTTCGCCGAACCGAAGCTGTGGGCACACACGACTTGGTCACCCGGGCACAGACGCCCTCCGACCGGGTGGATGCCCCATTCTCGGCACCCGTCTCGGCGCAGGCGTCCACAGCCAGGGAAACCAGGTGATACCGATGGCCGATCTCCGCCGGATAATTCGAAAACACGGCCCCTTCGCCTCGGTCTGTTTCGATAGCTCATACGACACCGAAGACGCGGCGCGTGGCACCGAGTTGCGCTGGCGCTCGATCGACGCCGAATTGGACCGCAGTGGAGCCCGCCCGCGGATCCGGCGGCTGCTTGCCCAGGCGATCGAACTGCATCCGCCGCCGCGCGGGCGCTGCGGCAGGCTGCTCATCGCGGACGAGACCGAGGTGCTCGCCGACGAGCGCTTGCCTAGCCCGCCGCACGCCCAGATCGTCCGGGTATCACCCCTGCCCTACCTGCTGCCGCTGATCGAAGTGCAGGCCGAGAAGATACCGCACGTCGTGGCGCTCGTGGACCGGGTGAGTTCGGAACTCTACGCGCTCGACGGCCACGGCGGCGAAGCGGAGGAGACCCTCCGCGACGTCGGTCATCCGGCGTCGGAGATCCGGCGCGACGACTGGACCCATCGCACGATCCGGGAGCGGGTCGAGAACACCACGCGACGCGACATCCACGAGTTCGCCGGGGAACTGGACCGGCTGGCCGACACCGTGCACGCGGAAGTCGTCGTGCTCGCCGGAGAAGCACGGGCCCGGACGGAGCTGCGGGCGGTGTTCGACGCGAAGGGCCGGGATGTGGTCGAGGCCGAAGCGGGCACGCTGATGCCGGGGTCGGACCCGAAGGCGCTCGACGCGGAAGTCCGCGACATCCTGCACCGGGTCGCGGCACTGCGCCACCGCCGGGTGCTCGACCGCTTCGCCGCCGAGATCGACCGTCCGGACGGCCTGGCGGTGGCCGGGCTGGCCGCGACCACAACGGCGTTGCGCGCCGCCACCGTGGAGCGCCTACTGCTCGACCGTGCGGCGCTGGGCGACCGCTTGGTGCTGGCCGGGACCGCTCCGAACCCGTTGCTCGGCCCGGCGGCGAACGCCGCGGCCGGTGAGATGCGCCGTGCCGACGAAGCCCTTCCGGTGGCCGCGTTGGCGATCGGCGCCCAGATCGTCCTGGTCGACGCCGTGGCCGCGCTGCGCGACGGAGCCGGCGCCCTGCTCCGGGGGCGCTAGGACGCGGCGGAGCTCACGATTTCGGGATGCGCTCGTGCAGTGTGAGCAGCATGTGGTCGAAGGCGGTCTGCACCGCGGGGGGAGCCGGGGGCAGGTGGTCGATCTCGGCGATGAGCTGGGCGGCCAGGTCGCGCAGCTTGACGTTGGTCTCCTGCGAACGCCACTGCAAGACGTGGAACGCCTGCTCGGCGTTGATCCGGTAGACCCGCATCAGCACGCCTTTGGCCTGCTCGATCAGCGCGCGCGCCCGGAACAGTTTCGGCAACGTGCCGTCGAGCAGATCCTGACGTTCCTCGGCGATCGTGCTGGTCAGGTCGACGTAGTAGCCCGCGGTGCCGACGACGGTGCCGTCCTTGTCGGTCATGGTGTCGCCCAGCACGAGGACATGGTGCAGCGCTCCCGCGGTGTCGACGATGCGGTGGCGGCTACAGAACGGTTCGGCGTTGCGGACCGACTTCTCGATCGCCTCCGCGACATGATCCCGGTCCTCGGGGTGCTTGTGCGCGAGCAGCAACTCGGTCGTCGGCGTCACCGAATCGGGCGCGTAACCGTGCATCGCGGCGACCTCGTCCGACCACTCCCACCGCTGATCGGCGAACCAGAATCGGAAGCTCCCCGTGGTCTGCGGTGTGCCTGCGCCGACCACTCGGGCTACCGTTCCCTCGGCCGTGTCCACGATTCGGTCGCCCGATTCGTTCATCGCGTCAGTATGCTCCTACCTGCGGCGTTTCACCGTGGATCCTGCGGATCGAAGCAGACGTCCCGACCGCGCACCCCCCGCGGTGACATCATCATCCTAATCCTGGAGAGCCGGGTTCCCTGCCTCACCGATCGCCCCCTACCCTTCGCGCTCCGCGCCCATCCGGCGAACGCGCCGATAGGAAAGCGACCCGACGGCGAGGTCCGGCCACCGCAGGAGGCGGACCCGGCTGTCATTCACCGAAGCGCAGGGTCACTTCGCCCGAGAGCGGGGCGGCGCGGCGGTCCGGAAGGGCCTGATCAGCAGCGACGGCGACACGCGTACGACACGTTCAGCGGTCGCGTTCCGCCCAGAACGCACAGTCGTGCGTGGCGGCGAAATTTTCCGTCACGACGCTGCCGGTCGCCCGCATGATCAGAGCAGGTCCATCGGAGCTGTGCCCGGTCGACTCCGGCCAGGCGGGCCATTCGGGTGGACCGGGATCGTTCGGGTCACCGGTGTGGGCGAAGGTGGTCCACCAGCGTTGCATTCGCGCGGCGAAAGCGGCGGACGCACCCGTCCAGGGAATCGGCACGCCCATGAATCTGGTGAACAGATAGAACAGCTCGGAGGAGTGAAAGGCCCCGGGCAGAACAGGATTGGCGGCACCGAGCGGCGCCTGATCGACTTCGTACTGCCACAGTGGATGTCCGGCGTCACGCGCCGTTCGGCTGGTGAACAGCGCGGGACAGGCGAACCGGCTGTCGGTGATCACCGCGATCTGGGCGGCTGCCGGTGAGGGGTATCGGTCGAGCGGATAGCGGGCCAGGACTCGCTCGGCGTCGGCGCCGAAGGATTGGCGCACGTACCGTTCATAGCTAGCCGCGTCCGGAACATGCCCACGGGCGTAGTCGGTCTCGGCGATGCTCAGCGCGCCTTCCGCGCTGGTGGTCCCGACGATGAGCGGCGTCTTCCTCGCGTCCCCCACCAAGGCCGCGTCGAGTGTCCGCGTGATGACGACGCCGTCGATGCTGGGCACCCAGACGGGAGTCTGTCCGTCGGCTTCGACGTTCGGCGCGTCCAGAAGTGCCGCTACGGGCAGGGCGCGCAGGCAGGCCAGCCGGGTCGCGGGATCCCCGCATCCGACGCGTTCGGCGTAGCGCTGCGAGCGTGCGAAGGCGTCGCCGGGATCGACGGGGGCCAGGGGCGCTTGTGCGCAGGCGCCGCTCTGGATGATCGCTTTGGCGAACAAGGCCTCGGAGCCGGGTGCGGCGAAGTGGGTGCAGACACTCACGCCGCCTGCCGACTCACCGAAGATCGTGACATTGCTCGGATCACCACCGAAAGCGGGCGCGTTGTCGCGCACCCACCGCAGAGCGGCCTGCTGGTCCTGGATGCCGACCGTTCCGGTGGCGCCGCCGGATTCGGCGGTCAGTTCGGGCAGCGACATGAAGCCGAACGGACCGAGGCGGTAATTGGGAACGGCCACGATGACGTCGCCGTCGGCGACCATCCGGGTGGGCCCGTCGTATTCGCTGTTGGAGCCGTTGATATAGCCGCCACCGTAGAAGAACACCATGACGGGCAGCGGGCGATCGCGGGCGCGGTCCGGCGCGTATATGTCGATGGTCAGGCAATCTTCGCTGATCTGTCCGATCGACGGCACGCCGGGCAGGTATCCGTTCTGTGCGCACTGCGGCCCGTGCTCGCGCGCGGGGCGCACACCGGGCCACGGCGGAACGGGGCGCGGCGGCCCGAACCGCGCTGCGCCCCCGGTGGGCGCGGCGAACGGGATGCCCAGGTATTCGACGACTCCGTCGGCGGCGCGGCCGGAGACCTCACCACCGGTCACGAGGACGCCGAGCGGCGCCGAGGCCGTCACGGGCGGCGGAGTACCCGCGAAGCACACACCGGCGGCGACCGTCAGGGCGAGCGCGGTTCGCACGATCGAGCGAATCATGGCTGTCAATACCTCCGATGCGTCGCTACGGTCGGCGGCGAGGCAGGCGGCCTCGTCCACCGCGGTAGCCGGCATCGATCGGCTCGGCGGCACGGTGCACGATCGGATCGGGAGCCGACCGGCCGCACGCGACTGGAGCCGAAACGCCGCTGGAACCTTCATCCGGCAGATCACACGCCCGCGCGGCACCCGTCGACGACGTTCGAACTCCCACCCCCGGCAGCGGACACCGCACTCCGCCCTCATCGTCCGCCCTGCCCCGCCGAGTCGCCGCTGCGACCCGCAGCGATGGCACCTCGGGCTGATGCTACAGCGGTACGGTGCGCGTGGCGTTGCACGACGCAGCCTGCTGCGAAGGCCCCGCGCTGGTCGCTACCGCTCGGTGAGCAAGGCCATTTCCTCGGCGAGGATCTTGATCGTCTCGCGGATCTGATCTTCGGTATGGCAGGCGGTGACGAAGAACCGCAGGCGCGCCAGATTCTCCGGCACCGCCGGGTACAGGATCGGGTTGACATTGATGCCGCGGCGCAGCAGTGCGTTCGACAGTCGCAGCGTCTTCGGCGAGTCGCCGACGATGCACGGGACGATCGGAGTGTCGTGGCTGTCGCCGGTGTCGATCCCCGCCTCCCGGGCCAGTCGCAGGAACAGCCGGGAGTTGCGGCGTAGACGTTCCAGCGGTTCGCTCTCGGACCGCAACTGCCGGATCGCCGCGGCCGAGGCGGCCGCGTTCATCGGCGTCATACCGACGCTGTAGACGAATCCGGGCGTCGTGTACTTCAGGAAGCGGATCAGCTCCGCGCTGCCCGCGACGTACCCGCCACACCCGGCGAGCGCCTTCGATGTCGTCCCGGACCACAGCTCGACATCGGCGCGATCCACGCCGAAGTATTCGCCGATCCCACCGCCGCCCGCGCCGAGCACGCCGACGCTGTGCGCCTCGTCGATCATCAACAGCGCCTTGTGCTTCTGCTTCACCGCGATGATCGCGGGCAGGTCCGGGATGTCACCGTCCTGGCTGTAGATGCCCTCGATCAGGATCAGCACCCGCCGGTACTGGTGGCGGATCTCGGTGAGCAGCGCGTCGAGTGCGGCGTGGTCGTTGTGTGGGAACGGACGGCGGGTCGCGCCCGACAGCTTGCAGCCCTGCATGATGCTGTCGTGGGCGAGACTGTCGTGGATCACCAGGTCCTCCGGTCCGACCAGGTGTCCGATGATCGTGACGTTCGTGGAGTGGCCGCCGACCAGCGCGATGGCGTCCTCGGTGCCGAGCAGGGCCGCGAGTTCGGCCTCGAGTTCGCGGTGCACCGGCTTCTCACCGGACAGGATCCGGCTGGCCGAGCAGGAGCTGCCGTAGCGGGCCACCGCGTCCTGCACGGCGGCGACTACCGCCGGATGACCGGACAGCCCCAGGTAGTTGTAGCTGGAGAAGTTGATCACCGGCGCACCGTCGATGACGGAGGTATCCCGCGTGACACCGTCGTTGATCAAGAAATAGGGATTGGACAACCCGAGCGCTTCCAGACCGGAGACCCGGTCGGAAATCGCCTTGACCTCAGCGAAATCCGAGATCCGATACTCCGGCTCGACGACCGCGCGCCGTGGTTCGGGCGCCTCGGCCATCATGGGCACGGCGGCTTGCCGGGAGACGGGCGCGCCCCCCTGATTCGAGACCTGAGCAATCACATCACCGATCGTCGTGGCGGGGGTGAAACGGCTCGGGTCGATGGCCGCGCCGGGCAGCTTGCGCACGAGCGCGGCGATCAGATCGGTGAGCATGAGCGAGTCGAATCCCAAGTCGTCGCCGATAGTTTGGGTATCGCGGAGCCGATCGGCCGGGAAACCGCTCACCCTGGCGAACTCCGCGCGTACGACACCGGCGACGGCTTCCGGGGCGATCGGCAGGTCCGTGGTCGTCCGCGTCGCGAACGGCTGCGGCGTGACCGTCTGCGCGCCCGTCGCCGCGGCGCCCGCCTGTTGCGGAGCGCGCCCGGCGGACGGAACGCCCGCGAGACTCGCCAGCACGGCGTTCTGTTCACGGAAGAGGGCGATCAACTGGTCCATGGAGGTTTCCTCGGCTGGTGCGGAAGGCGTGGGGGTAGCGCAGGGTTCGAGCCAGAACCGCTGGTCGGTGCAGAACTCGTAACCGGGCAGCCGACGGCGGACGCGCTGCGCGGGTTCGTAGAGCCGGTCCCAGTCGGGATCGAATCCGTCGCGATACAGCGCGGCGACGGTGCCGGCCAGTTCGCCCCCGGTCGCGCCGGGCCCCGGGCTGGGCGTCAGGCAGCGCGCCGCCAGGTCCGGGCGGATCCGGCCGGCCTGCGCGGCGAGGACGCGGCGCGGCCCGAGCTCGACGACATGACTCGGCTCGGTGCCGAGGGCGGCGTCGATGGCCTCGCCGAAGCGGACGGTGGCGCGGACGTGCTCGGTCCAGTACGCGGCGTCCATCGTCTCGGTCGCGTCGAGCAGGCGACCGCGCACGGTCGAGTACAGCGGCAGAGCCGGTGTCCGGTAGGTGCATTCGCGGGCGACGGACGCGAACCCCTCGAGCATGGGTTCCATCAGCGGACTGTGGAAGGCATGGGACACGGTGAGCGCTTTCGCGCCCACCCCGCGCGCCGCGAGCGCCTCGTGTATCCGGGTGATCGCCGCGGCGGCGCCGGACAGCACGATCTCCTTCGGTCCGTTGACGGCGGCGATCGCGATCTCCGTCCGGTCGGCGAGCAGGTCCGCGACGTCGCCCACGTCCGCCCGCACGGCGAGCATCGCTCCGCCCGCGGGCAACCGCTGCATCAGCTCGCCTCGTGCGACGACGAGACGGCACGCGTCGTCCAGATCGAACACTCCGGCCACCGCAGCGGCCGCGAACTCGCCGATGCTGTGCCCGATCACCCAGGCCGGACGGACGCCGAGGTCGGCGAGCGACTTCGCCAAGGCGTACTCCATCGCGAAGATCGCCGGTTGCGCCAGATCGGTGCGGTCGATCCCGGTGTGCTCGTCGAGCATCAGCTCGCGCACCGAGCGACCGAGATGGGTGGCCATGACCTGGTCGACCGCCGCCAAGGCGCGCCGGAACAGCGGACCGGCCGCGTCCAGCATGCGAGCCATTCCCGGGAATTGCGAACCCTGCCCGGTGAACATCCAGCCGACGCTCAGCGGTCGCACCACTCCGGTATCCGCCCCCTCGCGCAGCCGCGCGATCGCGGTGTCGCGATCCGCCGCGACGATCGCGAGCCGAGCACGGCCGGACGATTTGACCTGGTTGCTCGTCCAGCACATTTGCGCGAATTGATCCGGCGGGCTGGAAGCCAAGGCATCGGCGAGCCGACGAGCGTTGCGCCGCAACCCTTCCGCGTCGTTCGCCGACACGGTGAGCACTCCCCCGCCGGACGCCGTCGACGTTTCGGCCGCGGGCGCGCTGCCCAGCACGACATGGGCGTTAGTGCCGCCGATGCCGAAACTGCTGACTCCGCCGTAGCCGGGGCCTTCCAGCGGCATCGGGTCGGTGAGCAGACGCAGACCCTGCTGTGCCATCCGCAGCCGCGGGTTCTCCTGGTCGGCGAACCGTGACGGCGGAACCACGCCGTGCCGCAAGCTGAGGGCGGCCTTGATCAAGCCCGCGACGCCCGCGGCGCCCTCGGTGTGGCCGAGATTGCCCTTGATCGACCCGATCCCGCAAGGGCGAAGCCTGTTTCGCCCGTGCAGTTGGCCCAGCGCTTTGACCTCGATCATGTCGCCGAGCACAGTTCCGGTGCCGTGTGCCTCGAGAAAATCCACCTGCTCGGGCCGCACGCCCGCGCGCTCGCACGCCGCGCCGATCACCTGCTGCTGCGCCCACCGGTTCGGCGCAGTGATGCCGTTGCTGCGCCCGTCGGAATTGACGGCACTGCCCTTGATCACCGCGTAGATCGGCAGACCCGCCGCCTGGGCGTCGGCGAGGCGGCGCAGCACCAGTACCGCGACGCCCTCGCCGCGCACGATGCCGTCGGCGTCGGCGCTGAACGGCTTGCACCGAGCGTCCGGCGCGGAGAGACCGGCCTGGGTGTAGAACACCCCGACGGCGGGCGTGAGCACCAGGTTGACGCCACCGGCCACCGCCTGATCGCATTCGCCGGAAGCCAGTGCGCCGCAGGCGAGGTGCACCGCGACCAGCGACGACGAGCAGGCCGTGTCGACCGCGGCACTCGGTCCTTTCAGGTCGAACTGGTAGGACAGCCGGTTCGCGGTCATGAAGTACCCGTTGCCGGAGCCGTGCTGCGGCGTGATCGCGGCGTAGTCGCTCATCTGCAAGTTGGCCCATTCGTTGGCCATCACCCCGACGAAGACGCCGGTCCGCGAACCGGCCTCGCCGCGCGGGTCGAGCGTGGCGTCTTCGAAGGCCCGCCAGGTGGCTTGCAGCAGCAACCGCTGTTGCGGATCCATCGCCTCGGCTTCGCGCGGGGCGATGCCGAAGAAGTCGGCGTCGAACGCATCCGCGTCGTCCAGGAACCCGCCGCTGCGGGTGTTGATCGTGCCGGGCGCACCGGCCGGGTCGTGGAAGTCGGCGGCGTTCCAGCGGCTCGACGGCACCTCGGAGATCGCGTCGCGTCCCTCGATCAGCAGCCGCCACAGCGCGGCCGGATCGGGTGCTTGGGGAAATCGGCAGTCGATGCCGACGATGGCGATATCGGTCATGCGGCGAGGGTGAATTCGGCGGCCAGGTAGGCGGCGATGTCGGCGATGGTGGGGTACTCGAAGACCAGCACCGGGTCCACCTCGAGCGACCAGCGGTCCTCGATCTCACCGCACAGGCTCACCGCAGAGACGGAGTCCATGCCCAGCTCGGCGAGCGGGACGACGGGATCCACCTCGTGGGGCGCGCGTTCGGTGTAGTCCGCCACGCGCTCCACGAGCCAATCCTGGATGGTGGTCGGACGAGTGATCGTGCTGGTGAACATGTTTCGGCTCCTCGGCGGGTTTCGATCGATCAGGCGGTCACGGACCGGCGCAGCGCCGGTTCGAGATCCTCGTGCAGGACACCCACGACGCGATCCTGGACAAACGCCTCCCGCATCGAGCTGCGTTGGACCTTGCCGCTGGTGGTGCGGTGCACCGACCTGGGTGGAATGAGAACGACGTTCGGCGCGGGCACGTCGAACCCGCGGGACACCGCGACCTTGATCGCCGAGGTGAGTTCGGCGAGCGTGGTGTCGCCTTGCAGCGCCGTCTTGACCCCTTGCAGCACCACGAGTCGTTCCCGGCCGCCCGCGTCGACGGACACGGCTACGCCGGCACTGTCGGCGAACGCCGGATGCAGCCGGCGCACCAACTCCTCGACGTCCTGGGGATAGACGTTGCGGCCGTTGATGATCAACAGATCCTTGAGGCGACCCGCGACGAACAGCTCGTTGTCACGAAGCAGTCCGAGATCACCGGTACGCAGGAACGGCCCCACGGTGCCGAGGTGTGCACCGAAGGTTTCGCGGGTCTCGTCGGGACGATTCCAATAGCCGGCGGCGACGCTTTCGCCACGAATCCAGATCTCCCCGACGGTGTTGTCCGCCAGTTGTTGCAGCGTGTGCGGGCAGACGATGCGAATGTCGAGCCCACGGGCCGCGGGTCCGCAGCCGACGAGCCGAGCATCGCGACCCACGTCGAGATAGACGGGTACCGAGGGCGTCGATGCCGCACTGGCGAGCAGTGTCACCTCGGCCAGGCCGTAGGCGGGCCGAAACGTCGTCGGCCGCCAACCCGCGAGTGCGAAACGTTCCAGCACCGCCGTCATGGTCTGCTCGCGGACCGGCTCCGCGCCGCTCAGCGCGATCTCGAGCGTGCTGAGATCGAGATCGGCCAACTGCTCGTCGGTCACCCGGCGCGCGATGAGATCGTAGGCGAAATTCGGCGCGCCGGTGAATGTCGCGCGGTACTCGTCGATGGCCCGCAGCCAGCGCACCGGACGCTTGAGAAACGTCGTCGGTGCCATGAGCACCAGGTTCGCACCGGCGTATACCGCCCCGAGCAGCATGCCGATCAGGCCCATGTCGTGGAAGTGCGGGATCCAACTGACGCCGGTACCGGCATCAGTCATTCCGCCCTCGGCGATGGCGGCCTCGTTGTGCAGGAGATTGCCGTGCGTCACGACGACCCCTTTCGGGGTGCCGGTCGATCCCGACGTGTACTGCAGGAACGCGATCGTCCCCGAGTCGATGTCGGGCATCTGCCACGCGTCGGGGTCACCGAGGTGACCGTCGGTGGTGACCACGGCCACGGGCGTAGCCGCCGCTACAAGCGGCTGGAAATGCGCTGTTGTGAGCACCAATCGGGCGCCGGAATCCGCGATCACATTCGCCACGCGCCGGGCGCTGCCCGCATCATGCGGCACAGGCGCGGGAACGGCCACGACCCCGGCGTACAGGCAACCGAGGAACGCCCGCAGGAACGCCAGCCCGTCCTGATAGAGCAGCACGACCGGCTCGGTCGATTCCGGACGCGCCGCCAGCCAGGCCGCGACAGCCCTGGCGTCGCGGTCGAGTTCGCGGTAGGTGACGACTTCCTCGCTGAGCCCTCGTCCGGCCTCACGCAGATAGGTATAGGACCGGGTCTCCCCGTATTCGAAAATTTGCTGCCTTACGTGGTGAACGAAAGTCGGCTGCATCTCGTAGTTCCTCGATAGGGATCGGTATCGGGCGTCGGCTACTACTCTCCGGCGTCCGCAACCGCAGGAAAAGAGACCTCAGGGACCGTCCAGCAAACCCCGGGGTGGGCCCGGACCCACCCTGGGGTCGGTGGTCGGCCGTCGTTCCGCATTTCACCAGCCCGGCTCGGCGGGAGCAGACCGACGGAGACTATTTGCTTAGCGCAAGCAATTACTATATAGTTGCATAGCGCAAGCAACTTATCTCGTCTGGAGCGGACATGGCAGTCTCACCCGATACGGCTCAGAGCCTGATCAAAGAGCTCTATCTGATGGGCCGGGCGATCCGTACCGTGCTCGCACAACCGGAGGAAGGGCACTTGCTTCCGGGCGGCATCGGGGTACTCGGCATCCTCGAGTCCAAAGGCCCGTGCAGGCAGGTGGACCTCGCCGTGGATTTGTGCATCAGCCCGAGCGCCCTGAGCAGGCACGTCACCGAACTCGTCGGCACGGGCTACATCAGCAGGCACGCCGATCCCACCGATGGGCGGGCCACCCTCATCCGGGTGACGGACGAGGGCCGGGATCTGTTGTACCGCGTCCGCGCTTCGCGGGCGCGGGGCTTGCAGAACGTCCTCGCGGACTGGAGCGAAGACGACGCCGAGGGCGCGTGCGTCGCCGTCCAGAAGCTCCGCAACGCACTGACCGCGCACGCACAAAGCAGTGCGGTGCACGCGCATCAGCCGGTTTCGAAAGAGAGTCAGGAAGTAGATGTCTAGTTCAGTCGAGTCGGTGACACGACGCGACCCGTACGCGATGACCCACCGCGAAGTGCTGGAAGCGATGACCGGGCTGCTCGCGGCGCTGTTCACCGCCCTGCTCAGCACGACGATCGTCGCCACGGCGCTGCCCACCATCATCGGCGACCTACAGGGATCGCAGACCGCCTACGCCTGGGTCATCACCTCGGCGCTGCTGGCGAACGCGGCCTCCACGCCTATCTGGGGCAAGTTCGCCGACCTGTTCAACAAGAAGGCGCTGGTCCAATCGGCCATCGTCATCTTCGTCGTCGGCTCCGTGATCGCCGGATTCGCCGGCAACGTCCCCGTGCTGCTGGTCGCGCGCGTCGTCCAGGGCATCGGCATGGGCGGACTGACCGCGCTCGTCGTCGCGATCATCGGCTCCATCGTCGCGCCGCGCGAACGCGGGCGCTACTCCGGTTACATGGGCGCCGTGATGGCGGTCTCGATGTCCGGCGGCCCCGTCCTCGGCGGTGTCATCGTCGACAGCCCGCTGGGCTGGCGCTGGTGCTTCTTCGTGTGCGTGCCGCTGGCCGTGATCGCGCTGGCGCTCTTGCAGCGGACCCTGCGACTGCCCACCGAGCGCAAAGAGGGGGTGTCGATCGACTGGCTCGGCGCCGCATTGCTGACCGGCGGTGTCTCGGTGCTGCTCATCTGGGTGTCGTTCGCCGGAAAGGCCGGGTACTACGACTGGATCTCGCGGGAATCGGCGATCTATGTCGCTTCCGGCGTGTTGCTGCTGCTCGCGACCGTGTGGGTCGAGTCCCGCGCCAAGTCGCCGATCATCCCGCTGCCGATCGTCACCGAACGCACCACGGGCCTGGCGATCATCGCCTCCATCGCCGTCGGCGTCGGCATGTTCGGCGCGACCACCTTCCTGGGCCAGTACTTCCAGACCGCGCGCGGCTACTCCCCCACCGTGGCGGGCGTGCTGACCATCCCGCTCGTCGCGGGCATGCTGATCGCCTCCGTCGGCTCCGGCCAGTTGATCACCCGGCGCGGCAAGTGGAAGGGTTTCGTGGTCGCGGGCGCCGCACTACTGGTGGTCGGATTCGCGCTGCTGTCGACGATCGACCACGCGACGAACCTGTGGCTGGTCGGCGGGTACATCACCGTCGTCGGGTTCGGCGTCGGCATGATGATGCAGAACCTGGTCCTGGCAGTGCAGAACACGGTGAGCGTGCACAACATCGGCGCAGCGTCGAGCAGTGTCGCCTTCTTCCGCACCTTCGGTGGCGCCATCGGGGTCTCGGTGCTCGGTTCGGTCCTGGCCACCCGGGTCGGCGAGCTGTCCGCGGAGGGCTTCGCCCGGCTCGGCATCCAGCCCAAGTCCTCCGGTGGCAGCAATCTGGATTTCGGCGCCCTGCCCGCGCCCATCGCGACCATCGTCCGCGCCGCCTACGGCGACGCGACCGGGCGGATCTTCCTCATCGCCGCGGGCGCCACGGTCGTCGCGCTCATCGCGGCGGCGCTGCTGCCCAACCGCCCGCTGCGCCGCACGATCGACATCGATCCCGCACTCGACCCGATGCAAGCCGACGCGCACCCGGCGCCCCGGCCCGAGTCCGAGGGTCCCGCGAAGCAGGACGGCGCCAGACAACCGGCTCTGCTCGACTGAGCCACCGATTCACCCGCAGAGCCCCGAAGCCATCGGGGCTCTGCTCGTCTGCCGGGGTGCGACGGCGTGATCAGTACGGCGGACGCTCGGCAGAGCGCAGATCCACGGTCGTCGCCGAGGTCAAGGCCACGGCCAGGCAGCGCAACTCGCCGGGAATCAACACCGATCGGATCGCCCCCTGGAAACACTCGAGCACGGCGCCGTCGGGCCACCGCACGTCGTAGCGGTACCAGCACCGGCCCCCGCCTCCGGCGCGCTGGATGTCGCGCTCGACCCGGACGGCCAGTTCGCTGAGCGCGGCACGAACCTGCCCCGGCGCGCCGGTGCTCGCGATCTTCCACCACGGCCGATTGAAGTAACCTGGCTCGGAGATCTCGACCAGGTAGAGCAACGGCATCCCCACGACGTCGGAGGCGGTCATACCGCTCAGAGTGCCGCAAAACGGACTGGACGGATGGGTGAAACGCCGGAGGTGTATCAATGCGAGACCGACTTCCGCGCGCCGACCGCATCACGGCCCCAGGCGGTCCAGCAGCCAGTTCGGCCCCACCGTCTCCGCCCCCGCGGCGGCCACGCGGGCACGCAGTCCGCGGTCGGCCGTCACCACCGTGATCGAACGGCTGCTATCTTCCGCCCGAGCCGCTGCGACCACGCCGACGATCGCGTCGTCGCCCGAGCCCTCCGCACGCACCACGCGCACGCCGCCGAATCCCGGCTCCGCCGCCGCGTCGACCGCGCCCTTCGCCGCTCCCTCGAGCACCACGATCACCTCGGCGGGCTCGGTCGGCTGCGCCCACGATCCGGTCATCCGCTCGAGCAATCGCCGGGCTGCGCCTGCCCGATCGCGCCACCACCCGTCGGGCCGTGCACCGACGACGTTCGCGGCGTCCACCACGATCAGCTGAACACCGTCGGCCGCCACCGCCTCAGTCTCCCGCGACGGTGGCCACCGCACCGGCAGCGGACTCGGTCTCGGCGGGCCGAGCCGCCCGCACGGCGGCGAGCGCGTTCAGCCTGCCGTATCCGTACTTGTCGCTGTGCCCGTCCGCCCCGTACCCGCCGCCCTGCGGATCGATCTTGTCGCAGGCGTCTTTCAGCAGGTTCTTCACCTCGTCCGAAGTCAGGTCCGGATTCACCGACAACATCAATGCCACTGTTCCCGCGGCGCCCGGGCACGCGCTGGAGGTTCCGCCGAAGTCGTTGGTGTAGTCACCCGCCGCGTCGCCGGCCGCCACCGTGCCGGGGTTGTAGCCGTTCGCCCCGTGCCGATCCACCGTCCAGATCCCGGGCGTGAGTGGGTCGGGATGCCCGAAGGGTCGGTGCCCGAAGTCGCTGCTGGGGAACGCGCACCACACCGCTTTGCCGAAATCGCTGTAGACACTGCGTTTGCCGGTGTCGTTGCATGCCGCGACCGCGATCACCTTCGCGAAACCGGCGTAGCCGTCGTTGTCGACGGATTCGTTGCCGTTGCCCGCCGCGAACAGCACTACACAGCCCTTGCCGCCGCGTCCGCTGGTGACGGCGTATTCGATCGCCAGCCTGGTACTCGCCGGCAGCGCAACCACCCGGTTGTGCGCCGGATCGTTCGGCTGGAACCACCTGCCGTCGGCCGGGCCCCAGCTGCACGAGATGACGTCGGCCCCGTGATCGGCGGCCCACCCGAACGCTTCGGCCTCCGCCTGCGATCCGAGGCCCGAGGCGAGCCGGATCGGCATCAGCGCGGCCTCCGGCGCCACTCCGGAGGCTCCGGCCGTGCCGTTGGCGCACGCCACGCCCGCACACGCGGTGCCATGGTTGTCACCGTTGTCGGGGCCGGTGCCGAAGGAGTCTTTCGGGCGCGGATCATCGGTCTTCGCCGTGACATCCCGTGGCGCGACGATCTTCGCGGCGCCGGCGAACTCGGGATGGTCGATGTCGACACCGTCATCGATCACGGCGATCGTCACCCCCGCCCCGCGGGTGAGGGCATGCGCGGCTTCCACCGCCGCGTGCGCGTCGATCGTGACACCGCCGATGGTGGTCTTCTTCAGATGCCACTGCTGCGGGAAGATCGTCTTCCTGGCCCGGTGCCGGATCAGCTCCGGATGGCAGTACTCGACGTCGTCGCGATTCAGCAGGGCGGTGGCGATGTCGAAGACCCGCTGGCCGGTGCCCTCCGGCGCCGCCGTGAAGTAGGCGTTGGTGGCGTACGAAACCACCTGCTTCACAGTAAGATTCGCCGCGGCCAGGACGGCGAGGCAATGTTCGCGGTCGACGTGGTCGACGAACTTCACGAAGATGTTCTCGGTATAGAGCACCGGCTCCCCGGTCACCGGGTCCACCAGCACATGTCCGGCGAACCGCACCTCCGGCGCGGCCTCCAGCGCAGGCGTGCGTTCCTCCACCGATCTCGACCCCGCGGGCAGGCGATAGACCTCGACTCCTGCCTCCGGGTAGGCCTGCACCAGTGTCGCGTCGTCGAGTTCACCGCTCAGCGGTGTGCGCACCGACCCCGATTGCCGCCGGATCCCACGACCGCTGTGCGTGCGCACCACGATCAGATCGGGACTCTGCTCCAGCTCGAAACCAGGATCGTCCTTCGTACCGAAATTGGCGGTTGGCACCATGATCTCCTTAGCCGTGGGGACCCGAGCACCAACTATGAACTACATTCCGGCAACGAGGAAATATGAGCCGCCGACCCGGCGAGTGTACGACCGGGGTTGCGAGCCACCTCAACGGGATGACCGGCGACCAGGGGTCTCGCCGTGGATTCGGATTCGCGAATCCACGGCGAGAGAGCGGCCCGCGAGGTGATCAGCGGAAGGCCCGCCGGTACGCCTGCGGCGTGATCCCCACGGTCTTGCGGAAGACCTTCCGGAACGCGGCCACCGAGGCGAATCCCGTTTGGTCGGTGATGCACTCCATCGTGAGGATGGTCGTCTCGAGCAGCACCTGGGCCTTGCGCACCCGAACGGTCTGGAGCCACTCGTTCGGCGTCATCCGGACCTGCTCGTGGAAGCGCCGGATCAGCGTGCGCTTGCTGACGCCGGCTCGCTCCGCGAGGTCCAGCACGGTGATCTTCTTTCCGAGCATCGTTTCCGCCCATTCCAAGGTGGGATTGAGCGACATGCTGTCCGCCTCCGAGCGCGGACGTTCCGCGATGAACTGCGCCTGTCCCCCGTCGCGGGTCAGTGGCATCACCGAGAGCCGGGCGGTATCGGCCGCCACGGCGGTCCCGTAATCCATCCGGACCATATGGAGGCACAGATCCAGCCCTGCCGCGGCCCCCGCCGAAGTCAGGATGCTCCCGTTGTCGACATACAGCACCGTGGGATCCACGCGCACCCGCGGGTAGCTCCTCGACAATTCGGTGGCGGCCATCCAATGCGTCGTCGCCCGCCTTCCGTCGAGCAACCCGACCGAGGCGAGGGTGAACGCGCCGAGACAGATCGATGCCACCCGCGCGCCCCGCTCGTGCGCCCGCACCAATGCCTTTCGCAACCGCTCCGAAGGCCAGGACCGGTAGCTCATCGCTCCCGGAACGATGATGGTTCCGGCCTCCTCCTCGAGATATTCGATGTCACCGAGACACGAGATTTCGAAGAACTTCGACGGGACGTCGGAGTTCACCCCGCAGACATGGACCTCGTACGCAGCAGTTCCGTCCTCCTGCTGGGCCCGCCCGAAGATTTCCAGCGGCACCGAGAGATCGAACGGAATCACGTCGTCTACGGCCAGAACAGCCAGTGATCTCATGCCTTCGACCTAGTCGGCCTGCTGTAGCGCTTCCGGCCCGGCCACCACCAACCCGGCGCGGAGCAAGCGCTTCAAGGCGCGTCCCTGCAGCACCGTCAACCGTGGCGCCAGCTCCGACCACCGTGCCGGACCGCGGTTCAGCGTTTCCCACAGCTCCTTGCCCCCGTCTCGATCCAGGCACCGCACCTCGTTGCCCGGATCGGACGCGGAGTAGATCCGGTGGCAGTCCACGGTATCGGCGAGCGGCGACGGCGCCGCCTCGCTGTTGGCGATGGGGTCTCGCCAGTACGCGGCCAGTCCTTCGCGAGCTGCCTGCGGAATCTCGAACGGCGGCGACATCCCTTTGAAGCCTGGGATATCGGCCGCCACACCGGTGCGGATGCGTGCGTCCGGGGACAGCGTCACGATGTCCTCCGGTGCCAGCTCGACCGCGTCGGCGGCGGTGTAGGCCCGCAGATAGGGCCCCTCGGTGGCCAGGTCACGCGGGTCGCGGGTGCCCTTCGTCATGATGTTCAGCAGGTCGGGCACCAGGGCGGTGTTCAGCAGCGCCTGGAAGGTGCCCTCGGTGGCGTTGTCGACCTCCACCCGCCGGCCTTCCGCGCTCCAGTACGGGCTGTCCGGATGCGAGCGCGAGATCTCGTGATACCACTGGTCGATGCTCAGCGCCCATGTCTCCGCCATCCCGCGCCACTCGACGTCGTAGTCACGCCAGAGGTCTTCCTTCGATTGCTCGTCCAAGTCCTTGTCGAAGGTCTTGCGCAGCACCAATGCGGCCGCCCACGCCTGCGTGACGGCGAAGGACATCCCGGAGGAGAACAGCGGATCGACGAAGTACGACGCGTCCCCGACCGCCATCCAGCGATCCGCGTACGAACCGAAACAATCGCTGACCCGGGAATAGTTGGTGGCGGTGAGCATTTCCCGACGAATCGGTTCCGCGTTCGCCACCAGGTCCTGCAGCACCGGGATCGACTTGATCGTCTTCAGGAAGATGTCCGGATCTCGCAGATCCACGCGCGCGATCGACTCCGGGTTGGTCACGATGCCGATCGACCACACGGTTTCCCGAGTGCCGTCGACCAGCCGAGGCGTCGGGATGTACCACACCCATCCGTGCTCGAAGGCCACCGCGTAGATCGGCGACAAGTTCTCGGCCCGGAAGACATTCCAGTCACCGGCAGCGCGTTGCGCGGGCACGCAGTTGCGGTAATGCGACCAGACGGCCACGTTGCGGTAGTCCGAGAGCCATTGCTTGTCGCGCTGCGACCCGCGGGCGGCCACTTGATTCGCCCGCCCGGACGCATCGACGAAATAGCCTGCCTTGACTTCGGTTCCGTCTTCCAGGACCACCGTGGCCGCACCCCCGTCGAGGAGGAAGCGCGTCACCCGCACGCCCTGGAAGACATGGGCGCCGCAGGACTCGGCGTGCTCGAGCAGCACGGTGTCGAATTCCGCGCGATTGACGTGGACGGACCAGCGGTACACGCCGTCGGCCAGGTAGTCCGCGTGCTCGAAGAAGCCGACGAACGGCCGGTCGGTGTCCCACTGGTAGATGCCGCCGTACTTCTGGATCCAGCACTCGCTCGCGAGCACCTTCTCCAGCGCCCCGCTCGCTTGCAGGACGGGGACGAGGGGATGCGCACCCGATTCGCCGATGTGCTCACGCGGGAACACCTCGCGATCGAAGATCGCCACGCGCAGATCGGTTTCGCGGCAGAGCATCGCGGCGAGCGTGGAGCCCGCGGGACCACCGCCCATGATGACGACGTCGTACTCGGTTGCTGGTCGAGAGATCGGTGCAGCCATTGATATTCCTCTCTGATGGCCCATTGCTCAGATGATCTGAATGCGCTGGAGGTGCCGGGAAACCGATTCGGTGAACGCATTCCGGCCGTGCAGCAGAGCGTGGTTCTCGGCCACGACGATGTCGCCGGTCCGCCACTCGTGGGCGTAGCAGTAGCGCGCGTCGTGCAGCCGCTCGCGCAGGTCCTCCAGCACTCGGACGCCGTCCTCGGCCGATATGCCGTCGACCGTCAAGAACAGCGGATTGGCGTAACGCGCGGGATCCAAGGGCTCGGCATATCTGATCGTCGTCTCGCCCGTGGCCGGATGAGTGCCCAGCAGTGGCCATTCGGCCAGGCCGCCGTAGTGCGCGAGTTTGTCGGTCCGGTAGGTGATCGTGGTGCGGGCCCACAGCTCTTTCAGGTCTTCCGGCGCGTCCCGATAGACCTGGACGCTGTCACAGAACACGGTCTCGCCACCCGCGCCCTCGCCCTGCACGCATTGGAACAGGAAGAACCGCGGCACGTGCTCGGCGAACGCGCCATCCCAGTGGAACGGAACATCGCCTTTGTCGAAGAGGTAGTTCTCGGCGGTGTCGCGAACCACCAGATCGAGGATCGACCCGAAGTTCCATTGCAGGATCTCTCCGGCCGCGCGGCAATAGTTTTCGAGTTCCGCCTTGCCGAGGAGGCCGAACCCGCGCAGTACCGACACTTTCGCGCCGAGCGTCAACGCGAGCAGTTCCTCGATCGGCACGTCGGCGAGCGTCCGCCCCGGTACATCGGAGGCCACCAGACGGCCGAACGGCCGCAGCGGCTCGCCTTCGAGCAGTACCTCGTTCAAGCTTTTCGTCATGAGTTTCCTAGGTCTTGCCGTGATTCGGTCTCTGCTGTTCGCCCGAGGACGAAATGACTGGGGCGACTGTTGCGCCACACCAGGCGAGCGCCCAGTTCCTCGGCATGCATCCGCTTGACCAGCGTGTAATTCGTTCCGTCGTCGAGCACCACGCCATGCCACGGAGTCAGCCAGCTGTCCTGGGTCCGCAAGAGATGGAATCCGATCTTCTCGGAGTGATTCGTCTGCGGATGGATCGACAGCCGCACCGCGTCCGGGAAGATCTCCGCCATCAGACGGCTCCACGCCTGACTGCGCTGCACCACTTCGTAAGCCGTCTCCTTCGATCGGTTCCGCCGCTGTGTGGCCGACAGCCCGGGCAGCAGCACGGAATTGTCCTCGACCATGAACCGATGGATTCCGTTGAACATCCGCCGGGCCGCCGCCTCGGTCCGGACCGCCTCGCGCAGCACGTCGATGCCGTCGGAGTACTCCTTCAGCAGGCGCAGCCTGCGTTCGTCCCAGGTCATTTCCGGCATGGCGTCGCGCAGCCCGTACAGCCCGATGGAACCGCCGCCGGTCGACCGGATGATGCGGCGCAGCTCGTCACCGTAATGGTCGACGTGCAGGTCCGGGATGCCCAACGTGTCACTGAAGACATGCCCGTCGGAACAGATCGTGACGATGGCGCCCGGCCGGTAGACGGCCGAGATCTGGTCGCAGAATCCTTGCAGGGACTCGATCGCCAGCGTCTCCGCCATATCGGGCAGGCGCCCCAGCGTCTTGCGGCGGTTGCGCGACTTCGCCGGGAACGCGGGGATGATGAAATGGACCGGCACACCGGCTTCGATGTACCGGCTCACCTTGCTCAGGTGCGGTGCGAAGCAGTCCGCGCACGGGGCCGAGTCGCACAGCGACTTCGGTTCGGCACTGCGCCGGCGCGCGAAGACCATGCGAAGTATCTGAGTGGCAACCGATCCGACATCATCGGCGGGATTCGGCTTCAGCTGTGGTTGTCCGAGCTCCTGAACATGCTCGGAGCCATTGTCGACAGTCGTACTCATCACTACCTTCCGGGCACACCAAACGAGCGCACGCAACCGGACCGCACGGCAAAAGTTCCGCTATCAGCGCGGATCGAGCCGTCGATGGTTGCCTGCGATCAGAACGTCGTAGTAGGACACGGATTCAGGCGTCGGATTCCATACGATATCCGGTATCGGCGAGCCCCGATGCTCACAGCCAGATCTGAATCACGTAGTCCATTCGATCGAACACCCCCCACGTTCACAACCGATTCTGTGGTTTATAACACTCCCAGGATACCTCCGAACAGACTGCCGGGCAACCACATTCCGGCACACCGCGACAAAAAAGAATCCGGAGGCCCGTGGCGACGCCACGAGCCTCCGAACAGGCATTTCGGAATTTGTCGGTCGTGCAGCTGGATCGCCTAGCCGGCCACCCTTTCTCCGACCACCGTCGATCGTTTCGGCCGAGCAAAGCGGCGCATCGCCGGAGATTCCACGAAAGTGAACAACAACCATGCGGCGAAGAGATTCAGGCAGAACAACAGGACGATCAGCAGCACCGCGACCGGAGCACCGAACGTAGCGGCGTTCATCAATCGACGGACGTAGAACACCGTCACGCCTTGACAGATGTAGAAGGCGAACGAGATCTCGCCGAGCCGGATCGCGAGCCTGCTCGACAGGAACTTCGACGCGCCCTCGATGTCGGACTGGGCCGCGGCCCCGATCAGCAGCGCGAGCGGAACCGCGGTCGCCAGGACGAAACCGACGTAGAACGGCGTGTACATCGCCACCACGTATCCCGCCCCGACCGCCGCCACCGCCGTCCAGAGCGGAATGCGCGGCCAGCGCCCCTCCGCCACTATCCGGGCGATGAACACGCCGAGGAAGAATTCGAAGAGACGCGTGGGCGGGAAGAGATATCCGAACCACAGTTGCAGCACCGGTATGGGCGTGAGTTCCGATTTTTCGGAACTCGGTATGACGAACGCGGTCAGCAGGACGATCACGCCCATGCCGGCCACCATGGCCGCGGCGCCGTACCACAGATATTTCGCGTCGATGCGCAGGACCGCCGGAATCAGAAATGGAAAGAGTACGTAGAAGAGAAGCTCACAGGACAATGTCCACGACGGTGTGTTGACGCCCGCATTGATATAATTCTGCGGAAACCAGGCGTGCAGCAGAAAAAGATTCGGCAGCCACGCCTTCCACGGTGTTATCGCCGCCGCGAACAACACCATCGATGCCACCCAGAGCGTCAGATGGTTGGGAAAAATCTTGACCACTCGCCGCCGGATGAACTGAAGCTTGCTCGCTCCCGGTTTCCACGACCAGGTCAGCACGAAGCCGCTCAGGATGAAGAAGAACGACACCCCGAGGAATCCGGCTTTGCCGACCACCCACGCCGCGTCGTACGCGATATCCGGATCGGAGAAGAGGTTCACCGGCTTGTACGGAGGTATCGGCGAGTTGGGCAGCATCACATGGAAGACGAAGACCGAGAATGCCGCGAAGAACCGCAGTCCGGTCAGCGACGGTAGCCGTTTGCGCTTGTCGAGATCCATCGCGATCAGCCCAGTCCGACAACGAAGGGGAATTCCGGTCTGCCGCCGAGCACGAAGGCGCCCGTGGACTGGATCACCTGGTCGTGCGCGATGATGTGCCGTGCCATCGTGTTCGTGTCACGCAACCAGATGTCGAGCGGATTCGGCCGGTAGATCGACTCGGTGCCGACGAGTTCGCACAGACGGGTGACGATGCGCTGCGCCGCGCGGAACGCGTTGGTCCTCGCCAACGCGCTCGCGATCCTGAGGTCGGCGGGCAGCTCCGCGAAACGTTTGCCGTCCAGCGCGTCCCACAGTTCCGTCAGCGTGTTGACCACCGCGCCGCGGGCGACGATGTACTCCATCTCGCACTCACCGAGCAGGTACTGGGCACGGTAGTTGTCGGCCCACTTCTGACCGGTGGCGGTCACCGTCTTCCCGTCCGCGATGCCACGGACGTAGTCCAGGGCCGCACGAGCCGTTCCCAGCGGTACACCCGGCATGATCCGGGCCAGAGCCTCCGGTTCGGACAGCTTTCCGCTACAGCTCTTCCTTTCGCCGAACGCGAAGGAATGATGCTCGGGCACGAAGAGATCCTCGACCGCGTAATCATTGCTCCCGCTGCCACGCAGACCCGTGGTGTCCCAGGTGTCGAAGACCGCGACCTGATCGCGGCGCATGTAGAACAGCCGCACCAGCGGGCCGCCTTCCGCGGTCTCCTCCATCCGGCCGCCCGAGGTCACGAAAGCGCCGCCCATAACCAGGTCCGCGTGCGTGATCGCGCTGCCGAACTTCCACCGGCCCGTCAACCGGTAGCCGTCGGCCACCCGCTCGGCGCGACCGGCCGGGAAGATCAGTCCCGCCGTGATCAGATCCTGCGTCGGCATCAGCTCCGCGATGGCCCGCTCGTCGAGATAGCCGGCGTAGATCCCGGTCGCCGCGCCGATCATGGCACACCAGCCGGTGGCCGTATCCCCGTAGGACAGCGCCTCGACGACCTCGAACTGCTCGAGCGAGGTCAGACCAGGGCCGCCGATCTCCGCGCTGAAACACATTCGGTAGACGCCGATCTCACGAAGCCGCTCGACGATGTCCATCGGAAGCTTGCGCTCGGCATCGATCTCACTGCGACGTGCCGCGAGGTCGGGCGCCAGCGAACGTACCGCCGACAGCAGGGAGGTGGCCGAAATTGTTGCTGCAGTCATGTCCTGATTCCTAAGCCGGAGAATTTGCCTGCGACTCGCGCAGGAGGAGTTCGATCGCCGAAGTGGTCTGCTCGGGCCCCAGCGCCGAGTAGCCGCCGTCCACGGTCCACTCGGCGCCGGTGACGAAGCTCGCCTTGGACGATGCGAGAAACGCTGCCACCTCGCCGATTTCGCGCGCGTCACCCGCCCTGCCGAGCATGTGGAACCGGGATGCGACCGCGTCGGTGCGGGCCCGGTCTCCCTCGGTGATCTCGTCCATCACCCGGGACCAGGTCCAGCCCGGCGAAACGCTGTTCACCCGGATTCCGTCGCCCGCGTACTCCAGGGCGAGACTGCGGGTCAGCTGCAACAACCCGGCCTTGCTGACGGGGTATCGAAGTCGCCCGGCTTGAGCGATACGTCCACTGGGAGAGGTGAAATTCACGATGGACCCCGACGTGTCCCGCAATGCGGGTCGCGCCGCTTCACACAGCATCGCCGTACCGACCACATTCGTGTTCAGCACCTCGAGCCACGCTGCCCGCGCATCCCCGCCCGGCCCATCGTCACCGTAGACGCAGGCGATGTTGATCAGCGCGTCGATCCGTCCGTGCCGGTCGACCGCTTCCGCGACGAAGGACTCGACCGACGAATCGCTGCGCAGGTCGACGGGCACGAAGACAGCTCGGTCGCCGATCTCGGCGGCCGCCCCCTTCCCCCCGTCCGTATCGATGTCACCCAGTACGACATTCGCGGAATATTCGGCGAAGACCCGAGCGACTTCAGCGCCGATGATGGTTGCCGCACCGGTTACGAGTACCGTCTTATCTTCGAACAACGTCGACTCCCCTCGGCTGCGCCCTCGACCGGCGCACGCCACGGCTCGAAGTATTCCGAACGGAAAGAGCGACCAGCCAGTACCATTCGCGACAGAGATGCACAACTTTGCGCCAGTGGGCCCGGCGCCATGACGGTTGTGGCGTAGATCACTCCGCACGCTCGGCCGCCGGGCGGATGCGATATCGTCTCAGTGCAGGCAGTCCATGTTTCGGGGGTTCCGCGCTGCGGTCGATGCGTGACGGCGATGTCCCGTGCGAACATCGAATCCGGTCCCGCGATGTCCTCAATGTCGAACGGAGTCGAGGCGTTGCCGAGCGACCAAATGATCTTCTTGTTACTGGATCTCGTATTGATCGTGGGCGCGGCACGCCTGCTGGGCTGGCTGGCCGAGAAGGTGGGGCAGCCCGCGGTGATCGGCGAGATCGTGGCGGGCATACTCGCGGGGCCGACGGTTCTCGGGGCACACTTGTCCGAGACGGTCTTTCCGCACGACACTCGTTCGTATCTCACGGCATTCGCGAACGTCGGCGTGATGATCTTCATGTTCTCGGCGGGTCTCGAGATGGATCTGCGATCGGTCGCCGGACGGCGGCGTTCGGTCGCGGGGATCGCGCTCTCGGCCTACCTCGTACCCTTCGCGCTCGGTTCCGTCGTCGCGCTGTGGGCGCTGGCCCGGCACGACGGCGGCAACCGGCTGAACTTCGCGCTGTTCATCGGTTGCGCCTTGGCGGTCACGGCCTTTCCGGTGCTGGCCCGGATCCTGCACGACCGCAAGCTGCTCGGCACCCGCCTGGGCCAGTCGGCGATGACCTGCGCCGCGCTGGACGACGTTCTCGCCTGGTGCGTCCTGGCGGTGGTCATCGGCATCGCCCGGCCCGGTCTCGATCACCACTGGCGGCTGCTGCTGTTCGTCCCGCTGGTCGTGGTGTTGTGGTGGGCGGTGCGTCCGGCTCTCGACCGGCTCGCGGGCGCCGGTTCCGAGAAGAACACGAGCAACATGGTCTTCCTCGGCGTCGCGGGCGCACTGTTGCTGGGAGCCGCCACCGAATGGCTCGGACTGCATCTGATCTTCGGCGCGTTCCTGTTCGGTGTCGTGTTCCCCCGGCGGCTGCGCGCGGCCGTCGACAGCGGCGCGCAACTGCTGAGCAGCATCTTCCTGCCCGCCTTCTTCGTGGTGGCCGGCCTGCAGGTCGATCTCGGCGCCATCGATCGCGCTGGTATCGCCGAATTCGCCGCGATCATGTTCGCCGCCCTCGTGGGCAAACTCGGCGGCACCTATCTGGCCGCCCGGCTCGGCCGCAGCGACAGGGCGGAAGCGGCGGCCCTCGCGGCGCTGATGAACACCAGAGGCCTGACGGAACTGGTGATCCTCAACATCGGGCTGACGATCGGCGTCATCGACGAGCGGCTCTACTCGTTGCTGGTCATGATGGCATTGATCACCACCGCGATGACAGCGCCGTTGCTGAAACTCTGCGGTATCACCGCCCCTCGCGATGACCGGCCGCCGGGGACGAGGAAACAACAGCGGCGCAGCGATTCCGCCGTCGAGGCCGAGGCCACGGCCCCATGAGGCAACGGGGAGAAACCACGGGCCGCACCCACACGGATCGGCCGGCGAGGCCACGTGGCGGCGAGGAACGCACTGTCCCGGCGGCTTTCGTGGATGTCGACGAAACATTGGTCCGTTGCGTCACTTTCCTGTCCTTGTTCGTGTTCGACGCGCGGCGCCGTGGGCGCGGCGCGCAGGCCGATGGCGTGGTCGAGGAGTTCCGGGCGCTGCGGGCGGCGGGGATGAGCCGTGCCGAATCCCATCGGTGGTTCTACCGGCAATGGGCCGGCCGCGACCTCGCCGACGTGCGACGCGCCGGCGACGACTGGTTCGCGAGCTGCGTCGCGGACCCGGCGTTCTTCAATCTCGCGGTCCGGCGCAGGCTGGACGAACTGTCCCGCACCGGGACTCGCATCATCCTGGTATCGGGCTCGTTCAACCCGGCGCTGCGCCCGATCGCCGAAGCCGTCGGCGCCACCTCGGTGCTGTGCACGACGATGGAGACGGCGGCCGGTAAGTACACCGGCGAGGTCCTGGCGACGATGGTCGGTGCCGACAAGTCCGCGGCACTGCTGCGCTACGCCGAGCGGGCGGCCATCGACCTGTCGTCCTGCACGGCGTTCGGCGATCACCACTCCGACACCGCGATGTTCGAGCTGGTCGGTCATCCGGTCGTCGTCGGCGACTCCGATCCGCGACTGCACGGTTATCGCGCGGAGCGGCTGCCCGGCTAGGTCCCCGGCACCCGCCGGTTTCCGATCGTGAACGTGCGCCGGTACTGCGCCGGACTGACCCCGAGGTGACGCTTGAACACCGCGCGGGTGTTGGCCGGATTTCCGAGGCCGACGCGATAGCCGATCTGGTCGACGGGGAGTTCGGTCGTCTCGAGCAGTTCCCGCGCCTGGTTCAGGCGCGCGCTGGTGATCCAGACGTGCGTGGAGGTACCGGTCTCCTCCCGGAATCGCCGGATGAAGCTGCGGCGCGAAAGATTCGATCGCTTGGCGAGATCGTCGAGCGAATGCCGGTGGTCGAGGTTGGCGAGAATCCACGCCCGTGTGTCGGAGAGCAGGCCGGTGGACGTCTGCTCCAGGAACTGCCGGGTGTACTGGGCTTGACCGCCCTCGCGCACCGGGGGCGCCACCAGGTCGCGGGCGCGTTCGTTGGCGGCCGCGGCGCCGATGTCCTTGCGCACCACGTGCAGGCAGAGGTCGATCCCGCTGGTCACGCCCGCGGAGGTCAGCACGTCACCGTCGTCCACGAACAGGCGATCGGCATGAACCTCGACGTTCGGATACCTGCTCTGCAACAGCGGTGCGGCCCGCCAATGCGTCGTAGCGGGACGGCCGTCCAGCAGTCCCGCGGCGGCCAGAGCGAAAGCACCGGTACAGATCGACAGCATTCGCGCGCCTCGTGCGTGGGCGTCGCGCAGCGCTCGCAGCACCGGTTCCGGCGGCGGCTCCCCGTACGACGCGTAACCGGGCACCACCACCGTGCCCGCGTGCCGCAGAGCCTCCAGCCCCGCCGTCGCCACGCAGGACAACCCCGGCACCGAGGTCGTCGCCATCGGCGAGACCGCGCACACCTCGAGCCGGTAGTTGGGGTCGGAGCCGAACACGTCGATCGGAATCGCGGCATCCAGAACAACCACTTCGTCGGGTATGACGACGGTGACTCGACGCGCTCCCCCATCCGCTTCCATGGCCCGATCGTAGCGGTGATCGGCACTCGGGCTACTACCCCAGCCTTCCGGCGCGCACATAGCCTCGCTTGAGCGTCCGAGCCGACAAGCCGAAAGAAGGGGTTTGATGTCCGATATCACGGACTTCTCCACCACCAACGGAGGGTTCCGGAGTGTGGTCGTGACTGCTATCGAGATGTCGACCGCTGTCGGCGCCGACACCGATGCGACCTGGAAAGGACTGCTCGCCGGGGAAACCGGGATCGCGAAGGTGCAAGACCCCGACTTCGAGCGCTTCCAGGTTCCCGTCGACATCGGCGGCCAGTTCAAACTGGATCCGACCGACGAACTCAGCCGCGTCCAGAAGCGCCGCATGTCCTACGTCCAGCAGATCGCCTATGTCATGGGCAATCGGATCTGGGACACCGCGGGCAGGCCGGAAGTCGATCTGGATCGTCTCGGCGTCTGCATCGGCACCGGTCTCGGCGGCGCCGACACGATCATCGAGTCCAACGACCTGATGCGCGAGGCGGGCTACCGCAAGGTGTCTCCCTTCGCGGTGCCCATGGCCATGCCGAACGGCGCCGCCGCGGTGGTCGGGTTGGAACTCGGCGCGCGAGCCAGCGTGATCACGCCCGTCTCGGCCTGCGCTTCGGGATGCGAGGCGCTGGTGCACGCGTGGCGTTCGATCATCCTCGGCGAGGCCGACATCGTCGTCGCGGGCGGCGTGGAGGGCCGCATCAATCCGCTGGCGGTGGCCGGATTCTCGATGATGCGGGCGTTGAGCACACGGATCGACGAACCCGAAGCCGCGTCGCGCCCGTTCGACCGGGATCGCGACGGTTTCGTGTTCGGCGAAGCCGCCGCGTTGTTCGTGCTGGAGTCGGAGGACCACGCGAGGGCGCGCGGGGCGAAGCCCCTGGCTCGCCTGATGGGCGCGGGCCTGACCGCCGACGGCTACCACATGGTGTTGCCTCACCCGGACGGCGCGGGGAACATTCGAGCGATGCGCCGCGCGATCGAAACGGCCGGCGTGAGCGCCACCGATATCGACCACGTCAACGCGCACGCCACGGCCACTCCGTTCGGGGACCTGGCGGAAGCGAGGGGGATCCGAGCGGCGGTAGGCGACCACGCCTCGGTCTACGCGCCGAAATCCGCGTTGGGACACTCGGTCGGCGCGGTGGGCGCGGTGGAAGCCGCCCTGACCGTGCTCAGCGTCCGGGACGGGGTGGTGCCGCCCACGCTGAACCTCGACAATCAGGACCCCGAGATCGATCTCGACATCGTGCACGGCAGCGCGCGCACCCAGAACATCGAATACGCGCTGAACAACTCCTACGGTTTCGGCGGCCACAACGCGGCCGTCGTCTTCGGCCGCTGCTGACCGCGGCCATGCGTGGCCTGCCATCCGTGCGGGTCACGCATGGCGGGCGCGACTACCGGAATCCTCTTCGCCGGGCCGGCCGTTCCCGGCACCGCGGCGAGCGCGTTTCCCGCGGGCGATCTCCGTCGCGAGCGCGTCCAGCGGTTGAGCGAACTGGTGCAGCGGGTCGACCAGTCCGGTGAGCCAAGCCCTGGCGGCATCGATACCCTCCGAATCGAGGGCGTACAGCCGTCGCGTGCCTTCGGCGCGGACCCGCACCAGCCCGGCGTCGCGAAGCACCTTGAGGTGCTGGGAGACGCCGGGCTGAGAGATCGGCGTGTGCTGCCGCACGGCGGCGACCAGCGCGCCCGCAGGCTGTTCGTCGGCCGCCACCGTTTCGAGGATGAACCGGCGGACCGGGTCGCCGAGCGCCTCGAAGATCTTCGCCGGAGAACGGTCCATCAGGCCTCGGAGCCGTGTGCGGGGTCGATGGTGTAGAAGTCGACGGTCCGCAGCGCCGCCGCGTTCGCGGCGGCGGGGTCGTCACCGTCGCCGACCGCAGCCTCCGCCCAGCCGAGCGCCGCCGTCCGCACGAACGTCACGCCCTCGGGCGTCGTCGGGAATGCCATGCCCTCGGCGGGGTCGACCGGATCTCCGCTCGCCAAGTGCAGCCCCAGGCCCATCAGGGCGAGATCCCAGCCGACGCCCACCGCCCCCGGGCCGAATTGCGTCCAGAACCCCGGATCGACCGGCGCCTCGTGCGCCAACTCCAGTTCGGTGCCGTCCCCGGCGGGGGTGAGACGGACCGTCAGCCAGGAGAT
Organism: Nocardia sp. NPDC005745; assembly: GCF_040630775.1. Classification (NCBI taxonomy): domain Bacteria; kingdom Bacillati; phylum Actinomycetota; class Actinomycetes; order Mycobacteriales; family Nocardiaceae; genus Nocardia; species Nocardia sp. NPDC005745. Next base: position 15,934 of record NZ_JBEXYF010000004.1, on the reverse strand, counting down.
CTGCGGCCCCATCTCCCAGGTCACGGCGAACCGTTCCGGCGCATCGCACTCTTCGACGACACCGCTGGCATTGCCCTCCAGTTGGTAGCGCCCACCGACGCGCAGGTCACCGCTGACGGGCAGGAACCAGCGCGGAATCCGCTCGATATCGGTGAGCGCGTCCCACAGATCCGCCTGATCCGTCGGGTAGCGGCGGCGCGCGACGGCGATCCTCGTCGGCGCGCCGTCGCGGGATCCGGTGCGGACTTCGCGGGTAACGAGCCCGGCGATGGCTGCGGGATCGGTCAACAGTGGCATGAAACCTCCTTGAATAAGTTTTGACTTATATTAGCACCCTCAGGTGAACCGCGACACCACTCCCGCGTTTCCACCCACTCCCCGCTCAGACGGGTGGCGGCCGACCGCCGCCTTGTCAGCCGTTCGGGGACAATCCCGCGATGGCACGCAGTGCGGAGATCATCCCCGCGACGGGGATGCCGGGATCGATCGAGCGGAACAAACCCAGCCCCACGCCGAGCGCCAGCACCGCGACAGCGGCTTCGGCCCGCGGCATCGGGGTGTCGAGATCCTCCGTCGCCCGCAAGGCCGCGCCGACCATGCCCGCGATGTCGGCGAGCCTGCTCGCCAATTCGGCGCGGAGGTGCTCGTCGCGTCGCGCGTGAACGCTGAACTCGAGTTCGAGTTGCGTCCAGTCGGGATCGCCGACCACCCGCTCGGCCCACTCCGTCATCCGCTTCAGGCGCGCGGCAGCCGTGGGCGCGGCGATGATCTCGGCGACCTCCGCCGCCCGTTCGGCGTGGATTTCATCGAGCACGGCCAGACACAAGTCGTCTTTGGTGCGGAAGTTCGAATACACCGCCCCTTTGGTGAAACCCGCGGCTTTCGCGACCTTGTCCAGAGTTGTCGCCTGATAGCCGTCCTCCAGGAAAAGCCGTTTGGCGGTCGTGATCAATACAGTGCGCGTCCGCGCTTGGCTCTGCGCTCGAGTCGGCCGCGAACGCCCTTCGCCCCGAAGCCGCCGACACTCATCGCTATTCCCGGACAATCTCTACCCCTTACAGATACTCTCAGTATCCGATTCTAGATGCCATGGGTATCCCAAATCGCAGGAAGGATCGCATCGTGAGGAGCCGAATACTCAGATTGGCCACAGCTTTGACGGGAACCCTCATCGTCGTCGGAGCCGGGGCGGTCGCCGCCCCCCACGCATGGACGGAACCGGCCGCGGAAGCCGTGGCCGGCGACGATTTCTACATTCCACCCGCGTCGGCGGAGGGCGCGCCGGGCTCCATCATCCGCACCGAATCGTCGCGACTGGCGCTTTCGGTCCCCGGACAGCCGGGACAGGTCCCCGCCACGTCCACGCGCATCATGTACACCAGCAGCGATACCCACGGCGACCGCGCGGCCGTGGTGGGGACGTACCTCGAACCCGCCCAGCCGTGGACGGGCCCGGGTGAGCGCCCGCTGATCGCCTACGCGGTCGGCACGAAGGGACAAGGCGATCAGTGCGCGCCTTCGAAACTGCTGGCGCAATTCATCCAATACCAGCCTCCGTTCGACGTAATCGTCGAATACGACGTGCTGGCGTTGTACACGCTGCTGGCCCGCGGCATGGCGGTCATGGTGACCGATTACCACGGCCTGGGCACGCCGGCGGTGCACGACTATCTGAACCGGAAATCTCAGGCCTACGCGCTGCTCGACTCGGCGCGAGCGGCGCTGCAATTGCCGGGCACCAGCCTGCATCCCGGCTCGCCCGTCATTCTGTACGGATACTCCCAGGGCGGCATGGCCTCCGCCGGCGCGGCCGAACTGCAGCCGAGCTACGCCCCCGAGTTGAACGTGCGGGGCGCCTACGCCGGCGGCCCGGTCGTGGACGACGAATACTTCATCGGCTTCAACGACGGCCGTCCCGCGCTCGGACCCGCCTTCGCGTGGATTCTCAACGGCATCGCCGCCAACTATCCCGAAACCCGCCCGGTGCTCGACGCCGAACTCAACGACACCGGCAAGGCGATCCTGCGCGAGTCGCTGGAAAAGTGCGCCGTACCGCTCGGACTGGCCCAGCAGTTCCCGAACACCTCGCAGTGGACCACCAGCGGGCAACCGCTCACCGCGGTGATCGATCAGTCCCCGGTCCTGAAGGCGGCGTTCAACGATCAGCGCGTCGGGACGCTCACTCCGGGAGTGCCCGTGCTCATCGCCTCCAGCCCGATCGACGAGGGCGCGCCGTATGTGCCCGTTCGTGAACTGGCGGCCGGGTGGTGCGGCGGCGGCGCTCCTGTCCAGCTGAACGCGAACGGCGAGCTGCCCAGCGTCATCAGCGGATTGCGGGCCACCCACGTGCTGGCGTTCTTCCCGTCACTGGTGGCCTCCCAGCAGTGGATGACCGAGCGGCTCGCGGACCAGCCGGCGCCGACCAACTGCGGGGCGCTGCCCTGATTTGCGAAAGCGCGAACCACTCGGATACCGTCGGTATCTCGATCGGAGACTGGGCACGGCGCCTCGCGCAGCGATTCGGCTCGTAGTGCCATGATCTCCATGCACGGTGGTCGGCCGCGGTTCGGTCCCACGACCGAACCGCGGCCGACCTGCCTGCCCGGCACAGCACAGATCTCCCGTGCGGCGGGCGAGTTCCACCCCCACGATCGTCCCGTGGCTCCCGGACCCAGGGTCGGCGAGTCTACTTGCACCGAATTTGCTGTCTCACCGTTCGTCAGCTAGGTCGATTTCGGTACAGAAAGGTTCGAATGTCGGAGTTGGCTCATCCCCGCCTGCCCGAGCCGCTCAGGTGCGCGCAGCGGTGATACTCGCAGATCCGGCACGGATCATTTCGTACCCGACGCGGCGGCGCCCGCCCCGAAGGCGCCGACCGATCCGGTCAGCGGTGCGCCATCGCCGGGCGGAGGTCGCCGGCTCGGACAACGGTTTCGACGGTTCGGCCCTACACAGCGAACTTCTAGCTATTCTGGAGAGGCGTGCACGTTGTAGGTGTTGTCCGCAGTCGGAACTGTCGGTTGAGTGTCGTCCTGACGGATCGGCGAGATGACTATGACAATCTTCGAGCACACGCGAGCCCGCGACCCCAAGCGCTACCTCTGGATTCTGGGCTTGATCGCCCCTGGTTGCGCGCTACTGCCCTCACAGCTGGTGTTGTACACCGGGCTGGAGTTGTTCTGGTGGATCGGCCCGATCATCATCCTCGGGGTGATCCCGCTGCTGGATTTCGCCATCGGCGACGATGGAAGCAATCCCCGCGACGAGGACTACGAGGCGCTGTCCAACGATCGCTATTACCGCTGGTGCACTTTTCTCTTCCTGCCGATGCAGTTCATCGGCCTGCTGATCGCCAGCTACCTGTGGGCACGCCATGAGCTGAGCCTGGTCGACAAACTCGGCTTGGCCGTCACGCTCGGCTTCGTCTCCGGGATCGGCATCAACGCCGCGCACGAACTCGGCCACCGCGCCGAACGTCTCGAACGCTGGCTGGCCAAGATCGCGCTCGCGCAGTCCGGTTACGGGCACTTCTTCGTCGAGCACAATCGCGGTCACCACGTTCGCGTCGCCACCCCCGAGGACCCGGCCAGCGCCCGTTACGGCGAATCGCTGTGGCAGTTCCTCCCCCGCACCATAACGGGCGGGTTCCGCTCCGCCCTAACGTTGGAGCGCCAGCGTCTTGCCCGCAACGGCAAACGTTGGCTGAGCCCCAGCAACCATCTCCTGCAAGCCTGGGCGATGAGCGTGGCGTTGTTCAGCACCTTGATCGTGGTGTTCGGTCCCGCCGTCATCCCCTACCTCGCCCTGCAAGCGCTCATCGGCGCGGGCCTGCTGGAGACCGTCAATTACGTCGAACACTACGGATTGCTGCGCGCCCGCCGCCCGGACGGCCGTTATGCCCGCTGCTCGCCTCGCGACAGCTGGAACAGCGACCACCTGGTCACCAACATCTTCCTGTTCCACCTCCAGCGCCACAGCGATCACCACGCCAATCCGGGCCGCCGCTATCAGACCCTGCGCAGCTGCGACGTGGCGCCCCAGCTCCCCGCCGGTTACGCCACCATGGTCCTGCTGGCCATCATCCCGCCGCTGTGGCGCGCGGTCATGGATCCCCGGGTCCTCGCCCACTACAACGGCGACATGACGCTCATCAACACCAAGCCCCGTAGACGCAGGCTCACCCTGCCGATCCGCAATCCACGCCCGCGCGAGAACGTACGGCGGGCCGCGCAGCGCCGCACCCCGAGCATGAGCCCGTCGACCGGCGCGACGGAGGTCCGGTTCTGATCACAGCGGATCGCTGAGGCGTCGGTCCGCGACTCGCCGAAGGCCACAGCAGGGTGCGCGGTTCGCACTCGGCGTGCGGGCAGCCAGACGCCGTGGCCATGCGCCACCGCGGAGCGGGCGGACTCAGCGCAGCAGCGGGGACCGGTACCGGGCGTCGGGTTTGAGACAGGTGAACTGCCTGACGTCGATATGCCCACGGCGGAAGTACTCGGCCGAGCCGGTGAGATAACGGATGTAGGCGTTGTAGGTGTCGCGCCCGGCGAGCTCGATCGCCCGGTCTCGGTGTTCGTGCAGGGCGTCGGCCCAGCAGTCCAATGTGGTGGTGTAATGCGGTCCCAGCGATTGGACGTCGGCGACGGTGAATCCGGCGTCCTGCGCGTATTCGGTGATCCCTTTGGGGTAGTGGCCGAACGACAGCGGGAGCTGGCCACCGGGGAAGATGGTCTCGCGCAGGAACCGCAAGAAGGCGAAGTCGTCGCTGGTGATCCTGGTGCCGTGCGCCCGCAGATGATCGCGGCTGTGGCTGACCACCGTCTGCAACAGCAGCACTCCGTCCGAGGGCATGATCCGGTAGGCGAACTCGAAGAACTCCCCATAGCGGTCCACCGGCAGATGTTCCATCGCCCCGACGCACACGATCCGGTCGGCACGCCGATCGAAATCCTCCCAGCCCTGCACTCGTACCCCGCCGTAGGGGCGGCCACGGATCAGCCGGTCGACGAGCATGTCCCGCACGAACCGGTACTGGTTGCGGCTGCGGGTCAACCCGATCGTGTTCACCCCATAGGTGTCCATGGCGCGCAGCATGGTCGATCCCCAGCCGCAACCCACGTCCAGCAGGGTCATCCCCGGTTGGAGATCGCATTTGGCCAAGGCGAGATCGATCTTCGCCGTCTGGGCTTTCTCCAGGGTGTCGTCGGGGTGGGTCCACAACGCGCAGCTGTAGGTGCGGGTCGGGTCGAGGAAGAGTCCGAAGAACTCGTCCGGCAGTTCCTCCCGCGACAGGACCTCGTGGTATAGGGGGGCGTACACACTCATGACGGCGGATCTTTCTCGCGAACCAGCACTGCTGTTCAGCGGAAGCCTCCGGGCCCTGACGGCTTCCGGCCGGATACGACCACGAGGTCCGCAGACGCACCGACTACGCGCTGCCGCCGCGGCCGCCACGCCGTCGATCACGTAGCCGACCCCGGCCGACACCTTCACGTTACCTCGCCCACTCTGCGCAGACCTCGCTAACCGGCCATCCAGCAAACGCGAGGACAGCAGCAGCTCGATTCCCCGCTGCGCGGACGCCAAGCCTTAACCAGCGCGGCCGAGCGGCGCGCAGCGGCAAGACCTGCGCGAGTACGCGCGACCGGGCACACTCACGCCTGACCGACGACCCGCCCAGGTCGGGTAGCGCACTACTCGGGTCACGATGCCCACAGATAGCTAGATTTGGCCGTACAACACGAAATCCGCAGCGCCTGTCACCCGGCCTCGGACGGGTAGGTCAGCACTCGGCGCGGAGTTCGGCACGCCACCGCGACAACGTCGTCACGGCGTGCGCGCGCGACCATCCGGCAGGCGTTCGGCACGAATTCGACCGCAGACAGAGGTAGCCGAAGAAGTCTGCATCAATGGGGCGCTGCCGACGCTGCTCGCGTTCGCCGAACGCGGGCACGTGCTCTACGGCAGCGACTGGCCCCGGTATCCACAGCGGTCAGCTGCTCAGCCGCTCGAACTCCGTCGCGCAATGCGCGGAGAACACCGTAACCGCGTCGCCGTGGTCGCTGACGAGTTCGCGGAGCCGCTGCTGGTTCTCGATGCGGGCCCGCCGCCCAGTGTCCACATACCACTGGAAAACCCGCGCTCCCAGGGGCATCGACGGATTCGCACGCATTTGGCCGTGGAAGGTGTAGGCGTCCCCGGCGTGCAACAGCCAGCCGGGCCCGGTGTCGACGGCGACGCCGACGTGACCGCGCGTGTGGCCCGCCAGCGGCACCATGAGTATCTCCGGGGGCAGGCCCCGCGATTCGCGCACCGCCTGGAAATCGAACCAGCGCTCCGCGCGACTGTCGGACTCCTCGTAGACCGACCACTTGGGTCCGTGCTCGAACTGCACCCGTCGATACCGCAACTTCTCGCGATGACCGAAGGGCCCTTCGACGGCGTCCAGCTCCGCTCGGTGCACGTGCACGGTGGCCCGGGGGAAGTCGGCGAGGCCACCCGCGTGATCGAGATCGAGGTGCGTCACGACGATGTCCCGGACGTCATCGCGGGAGAAGCCCAGCGCCTCGACCTGCCGGGCGATCGGCAGGTCGAGAACCGGGTGCGATTGCCGGATGAGTTGCCGCCCCACCCACACATCCGGCCGGACCAGCGCCTGCTCGCCGTAACCTGTGTCGACCAGAATCAATCCGGCGGAGTGCTCGATCAACAAGCAATGACACGCCCCGGCCGCTTTGCGCCGAAGCCCCGGCCTGCCGTCGAACAAACGGCCTCCGAAAGGACGGGTCCCCCCGGCATCCAGATGATGGACACGCACCAGTCCGCTCCTATCCGTGGCGTCCGGCCACCCTACCCGTCTACGCTTCCGGCAGCGACTCACTCCTACCACGTTCGCCACTCGAACACTAAGGGCACGAACGTATTCCACGGCGCCGCAGCCGGAACGCGAAGCGCCCCAGGGCAGCCGAAATCAGGCGATCTTCAATGTGCCACCGTCGATGACGTAGTCCGCACCGACGATATTGGCGGCTTTCGGTGACGCGAGGAAGGCGACGAGGGCGGCGACCTCCTCCGGTTCGCTGATCCGGCCGGAGGCGATGCCGAACTGCTCCGGCACGGCCGCGAGCAGTTCCTCCTGCGAAAGACCCTGAGCGGCGGCGAACTTGGCGCCCACGCCGTGCGGTCCGCGCCACATCGGCGTGCCGACCACGCCGGGTGAGACGGTGTTGACCCGCACCCCGCGCGGCCCGAACTCCTCGCTGAGCCGCTTGGTCAGCGCGGTCAGCGCGGCCTTGGCCTCGCTGTAACCGACCGGCCCCGCCGCCGGAAGATGTTTGTTGATCGACGAGATGGTGACCACCGCGCCGCGCCGCTCCAGCAGGCTGGGCAATGCCGCGCGGGTTACCCAGATCGCGCTGAACAGATTCAGGTCGAACAGCTCCCGCCATTGCTCGTCCTCGACATCGAGGAAGCCGCCCAGTTCCAGACGCGCGGCATTCACGGCGCCGACGTTGTTGATCAGGATGTCGATGCCGCCCAGTTCGTCGAGTGCCGCGCCGATCAGCCGGGCCGCTCCCTCCGAGGTGGAGAGGTCGACGGGAACCGCTGCGACGCTTGCCTTTTCGAGCTCGGACGTAACGGTGCGCGCGGCCCCGACCACCCGGACGCCCTCGGCGGACAATGCTTCGGCGACGGCCAAGCCGATGCCTCGGCTGGCACCGGTGACGACGGCGGTCTTGCCGGACAGTTCTAGATCCATGATGGAACCTTTCTTCTTGAACTACAGGTCAAAAATATGGGCAGCGAACGAGCCCACGGCGGGCAGTTCGATTCAGAGGGTGGTCAGAGCGGTGTCGATGATGCGATGCAGGGTGGGCGCATCGTATGTCTTGGCCATCACCCGCAGGCCGACGACGGTGTTCATCAAGAATTCGGCCATCGATCGCGGATCGGCATCGGCGCGCACGTCACCATCGCGTTTCCCCTGATCGATCCGGGCCTCCAACGCCGCGATCATATGATCCTGTGTCGCGCGGACCGCCCGGGCGATCTCCGCGTCGTGCCCCGCCATTTCCATGGCGGTGTTCACCGCCAGGCAGCCGCGCCGAACGGGCTGCGCGAGATCGGAGTCCGCCAGTCCGCACAGGAAGGCGGCCAGGCAATCGCGGGTGGCGCCCGGTCGGGTCAGGATATCCGCGGCCAACTCGACACCCAGCCGGTCGTAACGGTCGAGAGCCAGGTCGAACAACGCACGCTTGCTGCCGAAAGCGTTGTAGAGACTGCCTTTTCCGATGCCGGTGGCTTCGGCCAGCTGCGCGGGCGAGGTGTTGGCGTACCCGTGGGTCCAGAACGTCTCCATCGCCCGGTCCACCACCGTGTCCGGATCGAAGTTGCGCGGCCTGCCCATGACTCGAACCGTAATCGTTTTAGACCGGGAGGTCAAGAAGACCTGCGACCGCGAGCCGTATTTCCGACGCCCCGGAAGGCCACCGTGCCGGAATCTCGTTGAGCGCAACCCGTGCTGGTCGGTCGTGCGTCTCGCTAACGTTCTCGGGCCGGACGCTGTTGTGGAGGAGTGCGCGGTGACCACTGAGTCGACCATCGACGTCGATACCTCGCTGCACCCGCTGGACGACCCGGTGCGGGCGTCGTTGCGCGGCGAGCACCGCCGATTCGCCGGCTGGGTGGGACGGATCGGCCGCTACGACCCGGAGGTCGCCCGGTTCGTCGGCCACCCGCCGGTGCTGGACGAACAGGACTGGGCCGACCTGGCCACCCTCCTCGGACCGGGCGGCAGCACCGCGTTGCGCGGCCGCGGCCACGTGCCCCCAGCCGGCAGCGCGGCACCCGAAGCGGGTAGTTCACTACGCGCGCCCCTCTATCGCGGAAATGGTCGGCTCGGCGAGGCGCATCGACTTTCGTCGCGCCTCGCCGGTAACCGGTATGTCGCGTCGACAGCGCGGTGACGCCCGCTGATCGATCGGCGAGAAAGTCACGTCGGTGACCACCCGACTCGAATATTCGAACGAGCCGATCCGCGCGCGTTCGATCGGCGATAAGTTCACCTACATTTCACGGCCCGGAAAGGAAAAGGTCGTGTCGGATCGTACTCTGTTCTACCGCGCGTCCACCGGGCACGGAGTCGGCGACCCGAGGACGGATTCGCCCGGGATCGACCACCGGGCTCTCCACCGAGCAGATGCCGATACGGCGATAGCAGGGCACGCGAATGTGCCTCGTTACCGCCGTGACCGGTTGTGCGAGATCAGTTGTGCAGCTGCCCCTGCCGGATGGTCACCAAGCCCTTGCCGTCTCGGAAAGTTCGCGCTGCGAACGCTGACGGAGCTGAGTATGCTTTCCCAACGTTAGTCGAATTACGCTGCGATCGAACAATTTTGGCGGACCGGTCGGTTCGAGGGCCGAGTCGGATCGCGGCGCCAATTGCCGGCGACGTACGCAGGGGAGATCGAACGTGTCGATGTGGCATAGGGCACATGAATCGCCAGGATTCACAGCCTGGCCGGCGGGCCCGCGACTATTTTCGCCCCCCGCGTGTCACCGGCCGCTCCCCCTCACATTCCTTCGGTAGCCGACCCGGCTATTCGCCCACAGCCGATCCGCCTACGCCAGAGCTGCCGTGCGGATCCCGGCGTCGATTTCGGATCTCTTTCCAGGAGCCTGTTTTGACTATCTCCCCAAGTCCCGTCTTGCCCTTCGATCGCTACGGTGCGCGCGGGTGAAGCTGTATTCCGACGAGTTCGCGGCCGACCCCCACGCGGCATACCGGCGGATGCGCAGCGATCACGGCCCGCTCGTCCCAGTGGAGGTAGCGCCGGAAGTGTCCGCGACATTGATCATCGATTACCGCACGGCGTTGGACGTTCTCACCGACTCCGCGCATTTCTCGGCCGATCCGAGCGAGTGGGAACAAAGCGTGCCGACGCGGTGTCCGGTGCCGTGGGCGATGCGGTGGCGGCCGGACGCGTCGCGGACGGCGGGAGACGAGCATGCCCGCTACCGGAACGCCGTCACCGCCTGCCTCGATCGGATCGATCTGCACACACTGCGCGACACGGTGGAACGCACCGCCGTGGCGCTGATCAACGGTTTCTGCGCGACCGGATCGGCGGATCTGCTCGACGAGTACGCGATCCCGCTCACCGTCCGGGTACTGGAGCAGGTGCTGGGGTTCCCGCCCGAGGTCCGAGAGGACGCGTACACCGCGATGATGAGCCTGCGCGACGCCGTCGACGCGGCGTCGGCGGAAGCGGCGCATCGAACGCTCAGCGCGGCGATGCTCGAGGTGATCTCGGCCAAACGGGCAGCACCGGCGGGAGATGTGGCCTCCTGGCTGGTACAGCATCCGGCGCGGCTGAGCGAGACCGAACTCGTCCATCAGATGGCCATGCTGTATACGACGGGCGCCGAACCGACATGGAATCTGATCGCGGTCACTGTGCTGCTGCTGGTGACCGATGAGCGGTTCGGCGGTGAGCTGCTCGGCGGAGCACTGTCCACTCGCGACGCGATCGACGAGGTGCTGTTCAGCGATCCCCCCGCGACCAATTCCTGTGTCAGATATCCGATTCAGCCGCAAATCGTCGGGAATGTGTGGCTGCCGCAGCATCAACCGGTGCTGATCGGCTTGGCGGCGTGCAACAACGACCCCGCAGCGGTGGCCGGTGACCGCCAGGGCAACCGTTCCCACTTGGCCTGGGGCGCCGGCCCGCACACCTGCCCCGCGCAGTCGGTCGGCATGGTCATCGTCCAAGAGGCGCTCGATCAACTGCTCGATGCGCTGCCGGAAATCCGGCTGGCGATCCCAGCTGCGGATATGAAGTGGCTCCCGAGCCCCTTCCACCGCGCACCGGCGGGGGTCCCGGTCACCTTCCCGGAGTCCCCGCCCCTAGCTCTTCTTTGAGTCGGGCGCGAGGGTGGTCGCGAATGTACACGGCACATGCGCCCCGCCCTCCGCACGGTCGACTGTCGCACTGCGGACGACCCCGCTATTTTTCATCTGTCTAAAATAATTAGCCATCTGTAAAATCGGGACTACTCTAGGGCGGGTGCCGACTCATCGCACCCCGGATCCCGCCCATCGTGTCCGCGACGCCGGACGCACCAAACGCTGCCTGCTCGAGGCGGCCTTGGACGAGTTCGCCGCGAAAGGTTATGCGGGGGCCCGAGTCGGCGACATCGCCGAGCGGGCCGGCGTCAACAAGCAGTTGATCACCTACTACTTCGGCGGGAAGGAAGGGTTGTACCGAGCGCTCCAGCAGAGCTGGCTGGAGCGCGAGGCCACCTTCAGCGATCCGGCGCTGCCGCTGGCGGAGGTGGTCGCGAACTATCTGCGCGACGGGCTGCGCGATCCGCGCGGCATCCGGCTGCTCATGTGGCGAGGATTATCCGATGCCGCGCCGTCGGGTGAGCAGCCGATCTCGGACAACGATCTCGCCGAGACCAGACGCCGTCAGGAGCGCGGTGAAATCGCCGCCGACCTCGACCCGGCCGCCTTCCAGCTCGCCGTGATGGGCATGGTCATCGCTCCTCTGCTACTACCGGTCCAAGTTCGCGAACTGTTCGGCGTGGAAGCCCAGACCGCTGAATTCGAGCGGCGCTACGGCGAACAGCTGCGTCGCATCCTGACCCATCTCACCGATTCCCGTTCCGAAGGAGAGACCCCATGACCTACCTCGTCACCGGCGTTCGCGGCATCGTCGGCCGAGCTGTCGTCGATCAGCTGCGCGCGGCCGGAAAACCGGTGCGGGCAGCCAGTTCTCGCCCCGCGGACACCACCGTGCCGGACGGTGTCGAACTCGTCGGGCTCGACCCGACCGACCCCGGATCGGTCACCACCGCCCTCGCGGGTATCGAGAAAGTCTTCTGCTACGCCGCCGCCGAGGGCATCGACAACTTCATCGACGCCGCGAAGGCCGCCGGAGTCGCCCACATCGTGCTGCTGTCCTCCATCGCGGCGGCGAGCGAGCACAATCCCATCGGCGCAGGCCATCTCGCGGTGGAGAACCCGCTGCGCGCATCCGGCCTGCCGTTGACCGTCCTGCGGCCGGGCGCCTTCGCCGCCAACGCCCGCACCTGGTTTCCCACCATCAGAGCCGACCGCGTCGTCCGCGTCCCATTCCCGGGCCTGCAACTGACGCCGATCCACGAAGACGATATCGCCGCCGCAGCCGTCACCGCCCTCGACGACCCGTCCCACGCCGGCAAGATCTACCCGCTCACCGGCCCCGAATCGCTGTCGCATCGCCAGCAGGTCGCCGCCATCTCCGCCGCCCTGGGCGAGCCGATCGAACTGATCGAGCTGAATTACGAGGAAGCAGCCGACGTCTACTACCGCCCAGTCCTCGATATGTGGGCAGAAGCCGGAACGCAGCCGAGCCCGGTCGGCCCCACTTCGCAGTCGATCACCGGCACACCCGCCCGCACCTTCGCGCAGTGGGCGGTCGACCATGTGAACGACTACCGCTGAGAACACACCCTCCCTCCTCTGCCCGCACCCCCTCTGACTAGGCGATTAGCACCGCTCCGGCCTCGTGCGGTAATCTCTTCGAGCGCCCGCACAGCGGGCGCAACGGGCTGTGGCGCAGTTTGGTAGCGCACTTGACTGGGGGTCAAGTGGTCGCAGGTTCAAATCCTGTCAGCCCGACAGAACAGAAAGCCCCTCTGACCAGCGTCGGAGGGGCTTTTCTCATGATCAGACCACGCGGAGTTGGGGACCACGTGGGGACCGTAGATGCTGCGAGAGCAGGTTGCTGTCATCCTGCAAGGACTTGATGTCTGGGTGTAGGTAGCGCTCGGTGATCCGGGGATCGCGGTGTCCGGCGATCTTCTGGAGCCGGTGCACCGGCACGCCGGCATCGGCGAACCACGTCAGGCCGGTGTGCCGAAGGCCGTGCCGACGTAGATGCTCGTAGCCCAGTGCGGCGACCACGTCGTCCCAGTGCGTCGCCCGCCGCAGGACACCGGTCGAGATGCGTCCGCCGCGGGGACCGCCGAACAACCGCGCATCCGGCTTGTCCCCTATCGCGGCGATCCGACGAGACACGAGCGGGCGAAGTTCCACGATGATCGGAATCTTCCGTGCCCGTTTACCTTTCGTGCCCTTGTCCTGCATCCCACCCGGGCCGGGAGTGGTCTGCCGTCACAGCGTCCACACCCAGTCATCCACATCGATATCCGTAACCCGGCAGCCGGAGACCTCGCCGATACGGCTGGCGGTGCACGCTGCGAAGATCACTACCTCACCCCACCCGCAGTAGTTGTCCGCCGATGCCGCAACCAGGGCATCCGCCAGCGCCGTGAGCGTCTGCCAATCGGGCAGGGCGAGCGCACGCGGATCTTCCAACTCGTCCTCGACCTGGGCGAACTGCCGTTGCCAGCCGGTCACCTGTACCGGATTGCGGTCAATCAGCTCGTCACGGACCGCCTGTTCCATTACGCGGCCCCACACCGCCAGGGTGTTCTTCACCGTCGATATGCTGCACCCGTCGGCGATCCAAGCGCCCACCGCACGATCGGCCACACCAGCCGTGATCATCGTGACGGGCAGATACCCCACCGTGGGCAGCACCCGCCGGCGCCAGCCCGCCAGGTACGGGTCGCGGGTTTTCGGCTCGATGCCACGCAACGCCAGCTCCAGGCTAACCTTTCCGTATCCGGCCAGCGTCGCCGTGGCCATCTTCGGGTCGACGCCCCGAGCCGCAGCCTGCCGAATGCGCTCGATCCACTCGTCAGCTTCCTCCCGGGTCTCGAACGCTTCCGAGACCGAGAACCGGGCACCGCGCCGCATCATCGCCCACCGTCCCGGCCACATGGTGCATATCGACGTCAAGAAGGTCGGAAGGATCCCCGACGGCGGCGGCTGGCGGGTGCACGGCAACGGCTCCGGCCAGGACAAGGCCGTCGCCCGAGCCAAAGCGCGGCACCCGCACCGGCTACGTGTTCTTGCACACCGCGGTCGACGGCTATTCGCGGCTTGCCTACACCGAAGCGCTGCCGGACGAGAAAGCCGCCACCGCGATCGGTTTCATGTTCCGGGCGCGAGCATTCTTCGCTGCTCACGGCATCAGCCACATCCAGCGGATCGTCACCGACAACGGCGCCTGCTACCGGGCGACCGATTTCTCGAAGGTACTGCTCGGAGCCCGCCACCCGCGCATCACCGCTGACATCGATGCCGCTTTCAGTGCGTTGGAGACGGGAAATCCCGACGACCGAGGTCGACGAGAAATGCTGATCGTGCATCCCCAGGCCCCTCAGGGAGTACGTGGACTGGCGCCTGCAACACAGGTCAGCCTCGGTACACTCTTGCCTGGCGAATCCACAACGCCAGTTCGTGCCAACACCACCGGTCTGTCGATGTGCATCGCCGGCGCCGGCACTATCGACATCGGAAACCGCACGATGCACGTCGTCCAGCAAGACGTATGGACAAAACCATCGGTGGCGATGGAAACGCTGTCCAACAACGGGTCCACCGCGTTTCGATATCTTCGATACACCAATGCGGCACTGCTGGAGTCCATTTCGGCCTTCTATGAAGACCTCGGATCCACGGTCGAGCGCTCGGATGCCGCACCAACGTCCGACAAGCGCCGTGCGAAAGATCTTGCGCCCGCGATCGAATTGGGCTACGGCAGCCAACTTTTGCCCTACGAACACATCATCGACCCGGATCGGGTCACCGATGCACCACTGCTGTTCGCCTGGGCCGACGTAAGTAAGCATCTCAGTGGCGTGCTCGGTCTCAAGACCGGATACACCGGCCGGCCCTTGTTCTGCCTGTACAACCCTCGACCGGGCGGCTCAACGGCACCACATCCTCGTTCTTTGCGACGATCACCGCAATCGGTGGCGATTTCGCCGGCGGAACCCACCGGCACATGAGTTCGGCAATCAACTATCACTTCGCCGGCAGCGGGTACAGCATCGTCGAAGGTCAACGTTTCGACTGGACCGCTGGCGATCTCATGCTGTCCGCCCCCGGATGGGCAGCCCACGCTCACACCATCAGCGGCGAAGGTGCACGCATCCTCACGGTGCAGGACCACCCGTTGCACACCTCGACGGGCTCACTCGTCTGGCAGGAGGACATAGAGAACGGCGAAGTTCTCGCACTCGGAACGCAGACCGGGTGCGAGACCAATCTCGCAGAATATGCAGATCAAACATAGAACCCATCGGTGCGGCCGACCCACCCGGGGCGGCCGCACCCTTGGTGGCGGCGTTGTCGTCTACGACTGACACCACGAGTCGAAGGACCGATCATGAACGTACGGATGAAATGGAGAGACCATGACCCCCACCGTGCGCCGCAACGACAGCGAGAGCCGGTACGAGATCACAGTGGACGGTGGGCTGGCCGGGCTCGTCGCCTACGCCGACCACGAAGGCCGACGGATCATGGATCACACCGAGGTCTTCGACGCCTTCGCTGGCCGCGGCCTGAGCAGCACCTTGGTCGCTGGAGCCCTCGCCGACATCTGCCACACGGGCAGCCGGGTCGTCCCGGTCTGCCCGGTCGCCGCCGCCTACCTGCGCCGACACCCCGACCATCGTCGGAGCGATCGTCCGAGTCCGGCATGTGAGCGGCCACTGAAACGTCAGCAATGCCGGGCTGCTGCGCCTGCCATCACCGCGAACCCGGCCCAGGTCAGTCGAGTCGTTGTCGGCCGAGGAAGGCCAGCAGTTGCTGGTGGGCGGGTGCGCTGAGGGGTGCGGGTTGTTCGTCGGCGAACATGCCGGGTCTGCGGAAGGTGCTGAAGTCCATCGCTTGCATGGTGGTCAGCAGGTGTCGGCAGAGGTTCTGGTCGAGGTGGTCTTGTTGGGTTGTGCTCACGGCGAGATCCACGCCGTGGACGACTAGTTCGCCGAGGTGGATCAGGGCTGCCATCGGGCCGGGGACCGGGCCGAAGCC